>NZ_RBMB01000013.1:0-79906 GCF_003989485.1 Kocuria sp. HSID17590
GCGGCCACGGGCCCCGAGGCCGGGCCCCAGCTGCTGACCGGCTACCGGGCCCTGGGACGGCAGACGGCCGAGCGCGCCCGCGCCTGCGGCAGACTGGAGGAGACGACGTACCGCGCGGTGCTGGCCGCGCTCGAGGAAGGGGAACGGCCGTGACGGAACCCGTGGTGTGCACCACCGTGGCGCAGCTGCGCGAGGAGGTGGCCGCACGCACCGCGGCCGGCGCGGAGAGCGTGGGGTTGCTGCCCACCATGGGCGCGCTGCACGCGGGGCACCTGCAGATCGCGCGCCGCACGCGGGCGGAGAACGACGTCGCCGTCGTCTCGGTCTTCGTGAACCCCCTGCAGTTCGGCCCGGGGGAGGACTTCGAGAGCTACCCGCGGCAGCTGGAGCAGGACGTCCGGCTGCTCGCGCAGGAGCGCGTGGACCTCGTGTTCGCCCCCTCGGTGGAGGAGATGTACCCCGGTGGCACGCCGGTGGTGTCCGTGACCTCGGGTGCGGCCGGTGCCGTGCTGGAGGGGGCCACGCGTCCCGGTCACTTCGACGGCGCGCTGACCGTGGTGAACAAGCTGCTCACCATCGTGGACCCCGGCCCGCGGATCCTGTTCCGCGCCTACTTCGGGGAGAAGGACGCCCAGCAGCTGCTGCTCATGCAGCGCATGGTGCGTGACTTCAATCACCGCGTGGAGATCCGCCCGGTGCCCATCGTGCGCTCCGAGCAGGGCCTCGCGCTGTCCTCCCGCAACCAGTACCTCTCACCGGAGCAGGCCGGGCACGCGCTCGTGCTCAACGCCACCCTGCGCGCCCTGGCCGGCGGGGAGCTCACGCTGGACGAGGCCCGACGGCGCGTGGCCGCGGAACCGGAGGTCTCCCTCGACTACCTCGTGACCGTGGATCCGGACACGCTCGCCGTCACCGAGCCGCGCCCCGGTGCCCTCGCGCTGGTCGCCGCGTGGGTGGGCCCCACCCGGCTGATCGACAACATGCGGATACCGGCGTGAACGGTATCCTGGTCCACTGTGACCGAACAGCCTGAAACCACCGTTCCCGCGGCGTCCGCCGACTCCGATCCCGAGCTGAGCGCACACGAGCTCAACGACCAGATGCTCGTGCGCGCCGAGAAGCGCCAGGCGGCCTCGGACGCCGGGATGGCGCCGTACCCGGTGGGCGTGAACCGCACCGCCACCCTGGCCGAGGTGCGCGAGCAGTTCGGCCACCTGGAGTCCGGCGAGGAGACCGAGCACGTGGTCACCGTGGCCGGGCGCGTGGTGCACGTGCGCAACACCGGCAAGCTGTGCTTCGGAACCCTCCAGGAGGGGGACGGCACCCGCCTGCAGGTCATGCTCTCCAAGGCGAACGTGGGGGACGAGTCCCTCGCGCAGTGGAAGGCCCTCGTGGACCTGGGCGACTTCGTGGCCGTCACGGGCCGCGTGATCAGCTCCCGGCGCGGAGAGCTCTCCGTGATGGCGGACTCCTGGACCATGGCGTCCAAGGCACTGCGCCCCCTGCCCACCATGCACAAGGAGCTCAACGAGGAAACCAGGGTGCGCCAGCGCTACCTGGACCTGATCGTGCGCCAGGAGGCGCGCGACGTCGTGCTCACCCGCTCCGCGATCATCCGCACCGTGCGCCGCGTGATGGAGGAGCAGGGCTACGTGGAGATCGAGACCCCCATGCTCCAGCTGGTCCACGGCGGTGCCGCGGCGCGCCCGTTCGAGACCCACCTCAACGCCTTCGACCAGGACATGACCCTGCGCATCGCCACCGAGCTCTACCTCAAGCGCGCCGTGGTGGGCGGGATCGAGCGCGTGTTCGAGATCGGACGCGTGTTCCGCAACGAGGGCGTGGACTCCTCCCACAGCCCCGAGTTCACCACCCTGGAGGCCTACGAGGCCTACGGTGACCAGTTCACGATGGCCGAGCGGATCAAGACGATCATCCAGGAGTGCGCCCGCGTGCTGGGCGTCGAGGGCGTGGACACGCCCCAGGGCCGGATCGAGCTGTTCGGGGAGTGGAAGTGGCTCTCCGTGTACCCGGCGCTGTCCGAGGCCGTGGGGCGCGAGATCACCCCGGACACCCCCGCGGAGGAGCTGCGCGCCGTCGCGGCCGAGCGGGAGGTCCCGGTCAACCCCGCGTGGGACGCGCAGAAGCTCGTGATCGAGCTCTTCGGGGAGATCGTGGAGCCCACGCTGCTGCAGCCCACGTTCGTGTGCGACTACCCGCCGGCCGCCCAGCCGCTGGCACGCCAGCACCGCTCGGAGCCCGGCCTGATCGAGGCGTGGGACCTGATCATCGGCGGCATGGAGCGCGGCACCGCGTTCTCCGAGCTGGTGGACCCCGTGGTGCAGCGCGAACGGCTCGTGGCGCAGTCCCGCCTGGCCGCGGCCGGGGACGACGAGGCCATGCAGCTGGACGAGGACTTCCTGCGCGCCCTGGAGCACGGAGCCCCGCCCATGGGCGGACTCGGACTCGGCCTGGACCGTCTCATCATGCTCTTCACGAACCTCGGTATCCGGGAGACCATTCTCTTCCCGCTCATGAAGCCCGAGTGATTCGACCCGCAGCACACCCGTGCACAGCAATCGCACAGACCCCCGGAGGATGATCACCCGCATGGATTACCTGGCCGTATTTCTCCCCTCGCTGGGCGTGGGTGTGGTGTTCTACCTGGTGATGCGCTGGCTGTTCCGCGGTGACCGGGCCGAGCGCAGCGCGCAGACGCGGGCGCAGCAGGACGCCGAGCGCTGGTACCGCGAGGTGCGGGAGCGCGAGGGGGACGCTGCACCTTTCGGTCACGAGCAGGAGCAGGAAACGCAGCGGCCGCAGCGCGGACTGGCACTGCGCAACAGCATTCCTATTCGCGAATCACCGGAAGACCCGCAGCGCACGGAATAGCCCGTGATGACAATTGGCGAATTGCGTGCAATGATGGGGCACGTGATTCGGGGAAATCGGCACGCGTTCGATTCACGCTCGGCCCGCATTGTCGCGAATGTAATGCGACGCATGCAGGGCGCGTGGGCGGATTCGGGGACGAGCGGCGTATTCTGCGATTCACCCCACACCTTTTGTTCACCATAGCGAAACAAAGAACTATCCTGCCCGCGGGCACTTGGAGGAGATGACATGGCTCAGACCGTGAAGATCATTCTTGAGGACGACATCGACGGCGGCGAGGCCAACGAGACGGTGCGCTTCGGTCTGGACGGGGGCCAGTACGAGATCGACCTCAGCTCGGCGAACGCCACCAAGCTGCGCGACGCCATGCGGCCGTACGTGACCGCCGGGCGCCGCGCCACCGCCAAGAGCGGTCGCAGCACCACCGCCACCACCCGTCCCAGCCGCTCCGGCAACCCGGAGACCCCCAAGATCCGTGCGTGGGCCAAGAAGAAGGGCCTGCAGGTCTCGGACCGCGGCCGGATCCACCAGGACATCCAGGACCAGTACTACGCCGAGAACGGCAACTGATCCGCCACGGTCCGTCGCTCGGGAGCCTTCCCGGGCAGCTGCGGACCGTGCGGTGCCGCGGGAGAGCCACGCGCTGACCCGCCGCACCACCCGGCAACGGCCGGAACACGCCAGCACCGGCGTGTTCCGGCCGTTGCCGTCGGCGGAGAAAGTGGCGGGGGGCGCATTTGCGCGCGCTACCGGGGGAGGAATTTTGCTGAGGGCTGGATACCGTGCGCCAGTGGCGAACAGTGCCCGGAGCGGCGATTCGGGTGCCTAGCATCGTGGGCAGAGATCAATGAAGGAGTATCCATGTTCGAACGCTTCACCGACCGTGCCCGCAGGGTCGTCGTGCTGGCCCAGGAAGAGGCCAGGATGCTCAACCACAACTACATCGGGACCGAGCACCTGCTGCTCGGCCTGATCCATGAGGGCGAGGGCGTTGCCGCCAAGGCCCTCGAGTCCATGGGCATCACGTTGAGCGCCGCGCGCGAGCAGGTCCAGGACATCATCGGCCCGGGCCAGCAGGCGCCGTCGGGCCACATCCCGTTCACGCCCCGCGCCAAGAAGGTGCTGGAGCACTCGCTGCGCGAGGCGCTGCAGCTGGGGCACAACTACATCGGCACCGAGCACATCCTGCTCGGCATCATCCGCGCCGGCGAGGGCGTGGCCTCCCAGGTCCTCGTCAAGCTCGGTGCGGACCCCGCCAAGGTGCGCGCCACCGTGCTGGAGCTCATCTCGGGCTACCAGTCCGGCAGCGGCGGCGGCGAGAAGGAGGCCGCCGGCGTCGGCACCGGTGGTCGCGCGGAGGGCACCCCGGCCGGTTCCGCCGTGCTGGACCAGTTCGGCCGCAACCTCACCGCGGCCGCGCGCGAGTCCCAGCTGGACCCCGTGATCGGGCGCTACCGCGAGATGGAGCGCGTCATGCAGGTGCTCTCGCGGCGCACCAAGAACAACCCGGTGCTGATCGGCGAGCCCGGCGTGGGCAAGACCGCCGTGGTCGAGGGCCTGGCCCAGGCGATCGTGCGCGGGGACGTGCCCGAGACGCTGAAGGACAAGCAGCTCTACACGCTGGACCTCGGCTCCCTGGTGGCGGGTTCGCGCTACCGCGGCGACTTCGAGGAACGGCTGAAGAAGGTCCTCAAGGAGATCCGCACGCGCGGTGACATCATCCTGTTCATCGACGAGATCCACACCCTGGTGGGTGCCGGTGCCGCCGAGGGCGCGATCGACGCCGCCTCCATCCTCAAGCCCATGCTGGCGCGGGGTGAGCTGCAGACCATCGGCGCCACCACGCTGGACGAGTACCGCAAGCACATCGAGAAGGACGCCGCGCTGGAGCGCCGCTTCCAGCCCATCCAGGTGGACGAGCCCTCCGAGGCGCACGCCGTGGAGATCCTCAAGGGCCTGCGGGACAAGTACGAGGCGCACCACCGCGTGTCCATCTCGGACGACGCCCTGGACGCCGCCGTGCACATGTCCGCGCGCTACGTCTCGGACCGCTTCCTGCCGGACAAGGCCATCGACCTGATCGACGAGGCCGGTGCCCGTCTGCGCATCAAGCGCATGACGGCGCCGCCGGAGATCAAGGCCCTGGACGAGAAGATCGCGGAGACCAAGCAGGGCAAGGAAGCCGCGATCGACGGCCAGGACTACGAGAAGGCCGCCGCGCTGCGCGACACCGAGCAGAAGCTCATCGCGGAGCGGGACGAGAAGGACAAGGCCTGGCGCGAGGGGGACGAGCAGATCTCGGAGGTGACCCCGGAGGTCATCTCGGACGTGCTCTCGGCCTCCACCGGCGTGCCCGTGTACAAGCTCTCCGAGGAGGAGTCCGGACGGCTCCTGCACATGGAGGACGAGCTGCACAAGCGCGTCATCGGCCAGAACGAGGCCATCAAGGCCCTGTCCCGCTCGATCCGCCGCACCCGCGCGGGTCTGAAGGATCCCCGTCGCCCCGGTGGCTCGTTCATCTTCGCCGGACCCACCGGCGTGGGCAAGACCGAGCTGGCCAAGGCGCTCGCGGAGTTCCTGTTCGGCGACGAGGACGCCCTGATCACGCTGGACATGTCCGAGTACCAGGAGAAGCACACGGTCTCGCGGCTCTTCGGTGCCCCTCCGGGCTACGTGGGCTACGAGGAGGGCGGCCAGCTGACCGAGAAGGTCCGCCGCAAGCCGTTCTCCGTGGTGCTCTTCGACGAGGTCGAGAAGGCGCACCAGGACCTGTTCAACTCGCTGCTGCAGATCCTCGAGGACGGTCGTCTGACCGACTCGCAGGGCCGCGTGGTGGACTTCAAGAACACGGTGATCATCATGACCACGAACCTGGGCACCCGGGACATCTCCCGCACGGTTCCCGTGGGCTTCCAGGCCAGCGGGGACGCGGCGACGTCCTACGACCGCATGCAGGCCAAGGTGCAGGAGGAGCTCAAGGAGCACTTCCGCCCCG
Source organism: Kocuria sp. HSID17590 (assembly GCF_003989485.1). NCBI lineage: Bacteria > Bacillati > Actinomycetota > Actinomycetes > Micrococcales > Micrococcaceae > Kocuria > Kocuria sp. HSID17590. Next base: position 5,891 of record NZ_RBMB01000013.1, read on the forward strand.
AGTTCCTCAACCGTGTGGACGAGATCATCGTGTTCCCCCAGCTGAGCGAGTCCGAGATCGTGCAGATCGTGGACCTGTTCGTGGCGCGGCTGCAGCAGCGGCTGCGCGAGCAGGACATGTCGATCACGCTCACGGACGAGGCCAAGAAGCTCGTGGCCAAGCGCGGCTACGACCCCTCCATGGGTGCGCGTCCGCTGCGCCGGACCATGCAGCGCGAGATCGAGGACCAGCTCTCGGAGCGGATCCTGTTCGGTGAGATCGCCTCCGGTGAGAAGATCACCGTGGGTGTCGAGGGAGAGGGCGACGACGCCGCCTTCACCTTCTCCTCCACGCCCATGTCCGAGCTCTCGGCCGAGGAGCTGCAGGAGATCGAGGACACGCCGAGCCTCACGGACGGGGACGACAGCCAGTCCGGCAAGGACGTCCCGCGCTCGCCCCACACCGGTGGCGACACCGGCGGGGGAGCGGCGCAGGCCCAGGCCTGAGCCTGACGGGCCGTGCCGGGAGACCGGCACGGACCCCCTGACGCGAGCGGGCGGCGTCGTGGACCACAGCGGTTCACGACGCCGCCCGCTCGCGTTGTCGTGTCCGGTCCCCGCTCCGCGTTGCCGGGCAGGCACCGCTCCGCGTTGCCTGGTCGGCTCCGAGCCGGTCGTTGGCGGCGGGCCACCGCGTACAGTCGGGGCCATGACAGAGATCCGCATCCGCCCCGCCCGGACCACCGACGTCCACGGGATCAAGGAGCTCGTGGCGCCCATGGCGGCCGAGCGCATCCTGATCACCAAGGACACGGTCACCTACTACGAGAGCATCCAGGAGTTCGTGGTCGCGGAGGACGGCGAGGGGACCCTGGTGGGGTGCGGTGCGCTGCACGTGATGTGGGAGGACCTCGCGGAGGTGCGCACGCTCGCCACGTCCCCGGCGGCGCGCGGGCACGGCGTGGGCGGGGGCATGATCCGGGAGCTGCTGGCGCGGGCCTCCCGGCTGGGGGTGAGCCGGGTCTTCTGCCTCACGTTCGAGGTGGACTTCTTCGCGGCGCACGGCTTCGAGGTCATGGCGAACCAGGAGACCATCCCGCCGGAGGTGTTCGCGGAGCTGCTGCGCTCCCACGACGAGGGTGTGGCCGAGTACCTGGACCTCGCCCGGGTGAAGCCGAACACGCTGGGCAACACCCGGATGATCCGTTCCGTCACACCGGAAGGCACCGCCATATCGGAAGGCGCCGTCACACCGGGAATCGCCACCACACCGGGCGGCGCCGTCACACCGGAAGGCTGAGCCCGCCGTCGGACTCGGCGGCCAGGCCGTCCGCGAGCAGCCCGGCCAGGGCCCGCTCGCGCTGCTCGGCCGGGGCGGGCAGCCGCCACAGGGCGGTGAGACCGTCCACGACCACCTGCGGCGGCGCCCCGTGCTCCGTGGCGAGCTGCTCTGCGGAGGAGGCGTCCGCGAGCAGCAGGCGGCGGGGCACCGGTTCCTCCGCGGCGCGCAGCACGGCCATGAGCGCACCGCGCACCTGCCGGTCGGTTCCGTGCCACGCCTGCCCGCGCGGCACGTCCTCGGCCGGGGGACTGCCCGCGGCCACCCACGCGCAGTCCTCCCGCACCGGGCACTCGGAGCAGCGCGGAGAACGAGCCGTGCAGACCAGGGCGCCGAGCTCCATGACGGCCTGGTTCCACGCCACGGACTCGGGGACGTCCCGGGGCAGCAGCTCCTCGGCGAGCCGCGTCTCGGCAGCCGTGAGGGAGCGGGAGGGCAGCGCTCGCCCCGTGAACAGCCGGGCCTCCACGCGCCGGATGTTGGTGTCCACCACCGCGTGGCGCTGGCGGAACGCGAAGACGGCCACCGCGGCGGCGGTGTACGCCCCGATCCCGGGCAGCGCGAGCAGCTCGGAGTGCCTGCTCGGCACCCGCCCGCCGTGCTCGTCACGGACGCTCTGTGCGGCGGCGTGCAGCCGCAGGGCGCGGTGGGGGTAGCCGAGCCGGTCCCAGGCGCGGACGACGTCCGCGGGGGAGGCCTCCGCCAGGTCCTGGGGCTCGGGCCACTGCTGCATCCAGCGCCGCCACACGGGCAGCACGCGCACCACGGGGGTCTGCTGCAGCATGATCTCGCTGACGAGCACCTGCCACGGGGAGCGCTCCGGTGCCCGCCAGGGGAGGTCCCGGGCGGCGCGCGCGTACCACTCGATCACGGCGCGGTGGATGCCCTGGTGGACGTCCTGCCGGGGGTCTTCCGCGGCGGGCCCGGCGCTCGAGTTCATAACTCCCCACGGTAACCTGGAGACCATGGCTTCCCACGGTTCCGAGCGACACGATCCCCCCTCGTACCCCTCCGACGACGGGGGCTCGGAGGCCCGCCTCCCGGACCACGTCTACCGGCGACGCCGCCTGGTGGCGCTGGCCGTGCTGGTGCTCTTCGCACTGTTCGTCGTCTGGGCCGTCACCATGGGCGTCCGTGCCGTGACCTCGTCGGATTCCGGGGCCGGGGACGAGGACCCGGCCCCGGCCGCCGCGTCGACCGCGAGCACCCAGGTCACCGCCAACCCGGACCAGAAGTTCGCCGACTTCACGCCCCGGCCCAACCCCTCGGGCTCGGGGAGCGCGGCGCCGTCGTCCTCACCCAGTGCGAGCAGCACACCCCAGGCGTGCGGGACGAACCTCACGGTCACGGCCTCCACCGACAAGGAGACCTACGCCGCCAAGGAGCAGCCCGCGCTCGTGATGACTCTGGAGAACACCGGGGACAACCCGTGCACCGTGAACGCCGGCAGCAAGCAGATGGCGTTCGTGGTGACCTCCGGCTCGGACACCGTGTTCGACTCGCGCCACTGCGCCGCCCCGGGCGAGGACAAGACGGTCACGCTCGACGCGGGGCAGAAGGAGACGTCGCGGCTGACCTGGAACCGCGTCCGCACCGCAGAGGGCTGCCCCGCCGGTCAGGCGGAAGCGCTCGCGGGGTACTACAACCTCACGGCCTCCCTGGGCGAGGACAGCAGCCCCCAGGTGGCGTTCGTCCTGCAGTAGGCGGAAGCCGCGGCGGAAGGGACCGTGGACGGTCACTGCCGCTGCCACGGGCTTGTTGTCCGGTCGGGTGGTCCTCGCCCCCGCAGAGCGGTGCACACTCGGCGCGGGGCGGCGCTCACCCCAGGAGAGCAGCCGTCGCCCTCGGCCCGGTTCCCACTCCGCGGGAGCCGGGCCGACGGGTCGCAGCGGCTCACATGAAGCGGTCGAGCAGGCTCGTCTCCGCCATGCGGGAGAGGGACTCGCGGACCGTGCGGGCCCGCTGCTCGCCGATGCCCTCCACGGACATCAGGTCCTCGAGGTTCGCGGCCATCAGGGACTGCAGCCCGTCGAACTGCGCCACGAGTCGCTTGGCCACCGCGCGCGGCATGGACTTGATCCCCTCGAGCAGCCGGTAGCCGTGGGGGTGGAGGTCTGTCTCCAGGCTCCCCTGCGGTGCCGTGAGACCCGCGGCGGAGGCGACCTTCTGCAGGTCGATGAGGTCCGCGGAGGACAGCTCCGCCAGTCGCTCCAGGGCCGCGTCCAGCTCCTCGGCGGGGGTGGGGTCCGGGAGGTAGTCCCGCAGGACGACGTCCGGGCCGGGACCGGTGCCGGCGGTGAGCTCCTCGAGCTGCAGGGAGATCAGCCGCCCGTCCTCGCCGAGCTCCAGCACGTACCACCCGATCTCCTCCGAAATGCGCCGGACCATCTCCATGCGCTGCAGGGTGAGGGCGACGTCCCGTGCGGTCACCGCCGCCTCGATCTCGAGGGCCGAGAGGGCCCCGAGCACCTGCTCCAGACGGTGGCTGTAGTGCTCGAGGGTCTGCAGCGCCTGGTTCGCCCGGGCCATGATGGCCTGCGAGCCCTCGATGACGTACCGGTAGTCGTCCACGTAGATGGTGATCACGCTCATCGACTGGCTCACCGAGATCACGGGCAGGCCGGTCTGCTTGGCGGTGCGCTCCGCGGAGCGGTGCCGCGTGCCGGACTCCTGAGTGGTGATTCGTGCATCCGGCATGAGCTGGACCCCGGCCTTCAGGAGGCGGGAGGCGTCCCTGTCGCACACGATCGCACCGTCCATCTTGGCGAGCTCGCGCAGCTTGGTGGGGGTGAAGTCCGTGTCGATGTCGAAGCCCCCGGAGCACAGCGACTCCATGGAGCGCTCGAAGCCGAGGACGATCAGCGCACCCGTGCGACCCCGCAGGATGCGCTCCAGCCCGGTCCGCAGCTCGGTCCCGGGGGCGACCCGCGCGAGGGTCTTCCGCAGAGCGGTTTCACGTGTCTTCACCACGACACCATTCTATGTACGGGTCTCTGTACGGGCCGCGCACAGCGTGGTGCAGGCTCTGCGGCCAGCCCGCGGCCCGTCCTCGCCCGCCGCGGCCCACGGGCTCAGCCGGCCCGCGGCGGGAAGAGCAGCTCCATAGCCTGGTTCACCGTGGTGACCTCCCGCGCCGAGAACCCCGGCGGGATCTTCCCCGGGCCGCTGGGCGAGGCGGGGACGACCGCGTGGGTGAATCCCAGGCGGGCGACCTCCTGGATCCGACGGTTGATCTCCGGCACCGGCCGCACCTCCCCGGCCAGCCCGATCTCCCCGAAGCACACGAGCCGCTGCGGCAGCGGGCGGTCCTGCGCGGCGGAGGCCAGGGCCATGCACACGGCCAGGTCCGTGGCGGGCTCCGTCAGCCGCACCCCGCCCACCGTGGAGACGTAGCAGTCCATGGAGGCGAGGGCCACGCCGGCCCTGCGCTGCAGCACGGCCAGCAGCATGGCTACGCGGGAGCCGTCCAGCCCGGCGGTGGCCCGCCGCGGCTGCGCGGTGCTCGACTTGTCCAGCAGCGCCTGGACCTCGGCGAGCAGGGGTCGGCGGCCCTCCACCGTGACGCTCAGGCACGTGCCCGCCACCGGCACGGGGGTGCGGGAGACGAACAGTCCCGAGGGGTCCGAGACGGAGCGGATGCCGTTCTCCTCGAGGTCGAAGCACCCCACCTCGTCCGTGGGCCCGAAGCGGTTCTTGACGGCCCGCAGCAGCCGGATGCGCGAGTGCTTGTCACCCTCGAACTGGCACACCACGTCCACGAGGTGCTCGAGCAGCCGGGGCCCGGCGATCGAGCCCTCCTTGGTCACGTGGCCCACGAGCAGGGTGGTCATGTTCCTGGTCTTCGCGGCGTGGATGAGGCTCGCGGCCACCTCCCGCACCTGGCTCACACCGCCGGCGGAGCCCTCGATCTCCGAGCTCGCCAACGTCTGCACGGAGTCCACGACCAGCAGGTCCGGGGACAGCGCCTCGACTTGCGCCAGTGCCGCCGAGAGGTCCGACTCCGCCGCCAGGTACAGCGTGTCTGAGAGTGCGTTGATCCGCTCGGCTCTCAGCTTCACCTGCGCGGCGGACTCCTCCCCGGTCACGTAGAGCACGGTGCGAGGGGAGGCCCCGGACGACGTTGCCCGCGAACCGGACGCGCGTTCCGCGCCCTCGCCGGTACTGGCGTTCGGCCCCGCGGTGCGCATCGCCTCACCCGCGGCGCCCGCGGCAACCTTCGCGGCGGCGTCCAGCAGCAGGGTGGACTTGCCCACGCCGGGTTCACCGGCGAGCAGGATCACGGCGCCCGGGACGAGCCCGCCCCCGAGCACCCTGTCCAGCTCGGGAACCTGGGTGGGGGTGAACCGCGCGACGGAGGAGTCCACCTGGGAGATGGGCCGTGCCGGAGTGGCCACGGAGGACGCCGCTCGGGTGCGACCGTGCTCCTGGCTGCCGCCCATCTCCTGGACGGTTCCCCAGGCCTGGCACTCACCGCAGCGCCCCACCCACTTGGCGGTGGTCCACCCACACTCCGTGCAGCGGTAGGTCACGGAGGGCTTACGGGTCTTCGTGCTCATGGCCTCACCATAGGGGGCGGCTCCGACGCGCATAGGCGACCGGGCCGGCCCCGCCGCCTCACTGCCCGCCGAGCGCCGGGAGGCTCTTGGCGGCGGTCTCGTGGGAGACCCCTGCGGCCTCGAGCAGGTCCACCACCATGGGACGCAGCAGCAGCACGAGCGCCTCGCCCTCCATAGTGCGGATGCCCATGGCACCAGGTTCCAGACGCTGGGCCACGGAGAACAGCTCGTTGCGCGTCTGGCGCAGGTAGCTCTCCCTCGTCTGCTCGTGGCTCACGGCCAGGGCGTGGCCCAGGCTCAGGACAGCGTCCGAGAGGTCGGCGAGGGCCTCGGAGAGGGAAGTCACGGCGTCGTCGGCGAGCGTGACCCTGTTGAGCACGGACGCGAGGCGGCGTGCGAAGACCCGGGAGTTGCGCACCGCGAGGTCGAGGTAGCGGATGCTCTCACTCAGCTCGTCGATCTCGTGGCGGTGGCGCCGGTAGAGGGGGGACGCGTACGTGATCTCGCGCGAGCCCATGAGCCCCGTGCGCACCGAGTCCACCAGCGGCTGGGTCTGGCGTCCCCGGACCAGAGCGTGCCACGCGAGCCGGGAGTCGGTGTCCGCGACGGCGTGCGAGCAGTCGGTGAGAATGCGCGTGAACTCGTCAATGAGCTTGCTGAGGTCCTGGCGGGGTTCGCGGCGCGGGTCCTGCGGCACGATGTACGCGAGCACGAGCGCGCACAAGCAGCCCACGACCGCGTCGAGCGAGCGGGCGAACACTCCGTCCTGGGAGGGTGGCAGCAGCACCACGAGCACGGACTGCAGACCCATCTGGGTGGTGAAGATGGCGCCGTTGTCCAGGAACCGGGCGAGCAGCAGGGACACGAGCAGGACGACGGTGGCCTGCCACTCCCCGGGACCCAGCAGGTGGATCAGGAGGTCGCCCACGACGATCCCGAGCGTGCAGCCGATGGAGACCTCGAGCACGCGGCGGTAGCGCAGCCCTCCCTTGGCGTAGCCGAGGGAGACGAGGGCGGCGGTGGCGGCGAAGATGGGGCCGTGGTGGCCCAGCAGCCGCTCGGCGATCACGTACGCCCCCACGGCGGCCACCGTCATCTGGACGGCCTGGAAGAAGCCCGCCGTCATCCGCGCCCACCCGGCGCGGCCGCGGCGGCCCGCCAGCTCGGGGACGCGGCGGAGTCGGGAGCGGTGGGTAGCTGCTTCCGAGGACGCCATGAGGCCATCCTAGGCTCCCCTCCCGACGCCGCCGCGCCAGTTGTTAATCGCCCGTTCACCTTGGTGGCCGACGCTGTCAACGTCCGATGCCTACGGTGAGCGCTGGGCGCACTGAGAGCGCTGCGGTGGTGCACGCCGGGACTCCGTCGGCCCCGTTCACCCGCTCCACCGGTTCATGCTTTCGAAGGGAAAAACTGTGAAGCTTTCGCACGTCGGCCGCTCGGCCGCAGTCCTGGCCATTGGTGCCCTCGCCCTGACCGCTTGCGGCTCGGACAACCCCACGGGCAACGCGGGCGGTGGCTCGGGGGAGCAGAGCGGGGTCTCCGGGACCCTGACCGGCATCGGCGCCTCCTCGCAGCAGGCCGCCATGACCGCGTGGCAGAACGGTTTCCAGTCGGCCAACAGCGGCGCCACGGTGCAGTACTCGCCGGACGGCTCCGGCGCGGGGCGCAAGGCGTTCCTGGCGGGCGGGGCGAACTTCGCCGGCTCGGACGCCTACCTCACCGAGGACGAGGTCTCCCAGGCGAAGCAGCAGTGCGGGGATGCCGGGGCCATGGACCTGCCGGTCTACGTATCCCCGATCTCGGTGGCCTTCAACCTGCCGGGCGTGAAGTCCCTGAACCTGGACGCCCCCACGATCGCCAAGATCTTCAAGGGCGAGATCAAGAAGTGGAACGCGGACGAGATCAAGAAGCAGAACCCTGACGCGGACCTCCCGGACACCGCCGTGACCGTGGTGCACCGCAGCGACGACTCCGGCACCACCGAGAACTTCACGGACTACCTCTCCAAGGCCGCGCCCCAGGACTGGACGGAGGAGCCTGCCCAGGCGTGGCCCACCAAGTACGCGGCCGAGAACAACAAGGGCACCTCCGGCGTGGTTTCCACGACCTCCAGCACCGAGGGCGCCGTGACGTACGCGGACTCCTCCGCCGTGGGGGACCTCGGCACCGCGGCCATCAAGGTGGGTGAGAAGTACGTGGCCCACTCCGCGGACGCCGCCGCCAAGGCCGTGGAGGTCTCCAAGCAGGTCGAGGGCCGCGGCGAGCACGACATGGCCATCGACATCGACCGCGCCACCACGGAGGCCGGGGCCTACCCGCTGGTGCTGATCTCCTACCACGTGGTGTGCTCCACCTACGACTCCCAGGAGACGGCGGACCTCGTGAAGTCCTTCGAGAAGTACGTGGTCTCCGAGGACGGCCAGAAGGCCGCCGCGGACTCCGCCGGCTCCGCCCCGCTGTCCCAGTCCCTGCGGGACGAGGCCAAGGCCGCCGTGGAGTCCATCTCCGCGAAGGGCTGACCCGCCCGCAGCGCACGGACGCGGCGTCGGCACCTCACGGGGAGCCGACGCCGCAGCCACGCCCCCGGGGCCCACGAGCCCCTAGGCTGGGCGGTGGCCTTCGCCCAGCACCCACCAGACCTTGATCGAAGGGACTGTTCCATGTCCACCACCCTCAGTGCACGCAGACCCGGGACCAGCTCGTCCGCGGGCGGGCGTGCCGGTGACGCCGTCTTCTCCGGGCTCAGCCTGGCCGCGGGGATCCTGATCTTCGCGGTCCTGGCGGCCGTGGCGCTGTTCCTGCTGCTGCAGGCGCTGCCCACGTTCACCGCCCCCGCGGCCGAGATCACCGGGGGCGCCGGGTTCTTCAGCTACATCGGCCCGCTCGTGGTCGGAACGCTGATCGCCTCGGTGATCGCCCTGCTGATCGCCACGCCCGTGGGCATCCTCGTGGCCCTCTACATCTCGCACTACGCACCGGCGCGGATCTCCACCCCGGTGGGATACGTGATCGACCTGCTCGCGGCGATCCCCTCCGTGATCTACGGCGCGTGGGGCGCCACCGTGCTCGCCCCCGCGCTCGTGCCGCTGTACACCTGGCTCAGCGAGCACGCCGGGTTCATCCCGTTCTTCCAGGGTCCGGCCTCCCAAACCGGCAAGACCATGCTCACCGCGGGTGTGGTGCTCGCCATCATGATCCTCCCGATCATCACCTCCATGTCCCGCGAGATCTTCTCCCAGACCCCCAAGCTGCACGAGGAGGCCGCGCTCGCCCTGGGCGCCACGCGCTGGGAGATGATCCGCATGTCCGTGCTGCCCTTCGCGCGCCCGGGGATCGTCTCCTCGATCATGCTCGCGCTCGGCCGCGCCCTCGGCGAGACCATGGCGGTGGCCCTGGTGCTCTCGTCCGGACCGATGATCGCGTCCCTCGTCAAGTCCGGCAACCAGACCATCGCGGCGGAGATCGCCCTGAACTTCCCGGAGGCCTACGGCCTGCGGCTGTCCGAGCTGATCGCCGCCGGGCTGGTGCTGTTCCTCATCACCCTGGTGGTCAACATGATCGCCCGCGCCATTATCGCCCGCTACAAGGAATTCTCGGGGGCCAACTGATGTCCACGTCCACGCAGACCTCCCAGCCCGGCCCCGGCGTCTCGCCGGTGCGCCGCTCCAAGCTCACGCGCGGGCAGCGGCCCCGCTGGCTCGTGCCCGTGGTGGGCGTCGTCGCCGTGGTGGCGGGTGCCGCGCTCGCCGCGCTGGTGGGCTTCGGCATCGCCCTGTGGGCGCTGTTCGCCGCGGTGATCTTCCTGGTGGTGGGACCGCTCGCCGTGGGGCTCATCGAGGGCTCCCGCGCCGGGAAGGACTCGCTGATGACCTTCCTGGTCTACACGGCCTTCGTCCTGGCGGTCATCCCGCTGGTCTCGGTGATCTGGACGGTGCTCGTCAACGGCGTCCCCGGGCTGACCGGCAACATGCTGTGGACCTCCATGAACGGGGTCACCGGCCTGCAGGACAACACCGCGGGATCCTCCGGCGAGGTGGTGGGCGGTGCGTACCACGCGATCGTGGGCACGGTGTCCATCACCTTCTGGGCCACGGTCATGTCGGTGCCGGTGGGCCTGCTCACCGCCATCTACCTGGTCGAGTACTCCCAGGGCGGCTGGCTCGGCAAGGCGATCACGTTCTTCGTGGACGTGATGACCGGCATCCCGTCCATCGTGGCCGGTCTCTTCGCCGCGGCCCTGTTCGGGATGATCTTCGGGCCCTCCACCCGCACGGGCTTCGTGGCCGCCGTGGCACTGACCGTGCTGATGATCCCCACGGTGGTCAAGAACACGGAGGAGATGCTGCGGATCGTGCCCAACGAGCTACGCGAGGCCTCCTACGCGCTGGGCGTGCGCAAGTGGCGCACCATCCTCAAGGTGGTCATCCCCACCGCGATCTCGGGCATCGCGTCCGGCGTGACGCTCGCGATCGCGCGCGTGATCGGTGAGACCGCGCCCCTGCTGGTGACGGCGGGCTTCGCCACGGCCATCAACTGGAACTCGTTCTCCGGCTGGATGACCACGCTGCCCACGTTCATCTACTACCAGATCATGAACCCGACGTCGCCCACGAACCCCGACCCCTCGCTGCAGCGGGCGTGGGCCGCGGCCCTGATCCTCATCATCATCGTGATGCTGCTGAACCTCGTGGCGCGCCTGATCGCCCGGGCGTTCGCCCCCAAGACCGCCGGGCGCTGAGCGCGGCCCTAACCACCTGAGCGAAGGACTGACACCCATGTCGAAACGCATCGACGTCGAACACCTCAACGTCTACTACGGCGACTTCCTGGCCGTGCAGGACGTCAGCATGAACATCGAGCCGCGCTCCGTGACCGCGTTCATCGGCCCCTCCGGCTGCGGCAAGTCCACGTTCCTGCGCACCCTCAACCGCATGCACGAGGTCATCCCCGGTGCGCGCGCGGAGGGCAAGGTGCTCCTGGACGGGGACGACCTCTACGGCAAGGGCGTGGACCCGGTGACGGTGCGCTCCATGGTGGGGATGGTCTTCCAGCGCCCCAACCCGTTCCCCACCATGTCCATCCGGGACAACGTCCTGGCGGGCGTGAAGCTGAACAACAAGCGGATCTCGAGCAGCGACGCCGACGACCTCGTGGAGAGCTCGTTGCGCGGCGCCAACCTGTGGAACGAGGTCAAGGACCGGCTGGGCAAGCCGGGATCCGGGCTCTCCGGCGGGCAGCAGCAGCGCCTGTGCATCGCCCGCGCGATCGCGGTGAAGCCCGAGGTGATCCTCATGGACGAGCCGTGCTCCGCGCTGGACCCGATCTCCACGCTGGCGATCGAGGACCTGATCAACGACATCAAGTCCGACTACACCGTGGTGATCGTGACCCACAACATGCAGCAGGCCTCGCGTGTCTCGGACAAGACCGCGTTCTTCAACATCGAGGGCACCGGCAAGCCCGGGCGCCTGATCGAGTACGCGCCCACGTCCGAGATCTTCAACACCCCGCAGAAGCAGGAGACGGAGGACTACGTCTCGGGCCGCTTCGGCTGATCCCCGGGACGGCCGGGCACGACGACGCCCCGTGGCCCCGGGCGGGGTCGCCTCGCCTCTGGTGCGGGGCCGCGTCACTCTGGGCTCGGTCTCGGGCGCGGCCTCAGCCTTGGGCTGGGCCGCGGGGATGGAGCCGCAGTGCGCGGGAGGCGGCTGTGCGGCGTCGTCGTCGGCTCAGGGCAGGGCGGGGAGCAGAGGTGACAGCGCGAGGAAGAGCATCCCCGAGACCAGCCCGCACACCGGCGCCGTGACGATCCAGGTGAGGAGCAGGCGCACCACGGTCTGGTGGTAGACGGTGCGGAACTTCTGGGCGGAGCCGGCGCCGAGGATCGCGCCCGTGCTCGTCTGCGAGGTGGACAGCGGGATGGGGGAGAGGAAGCCGCCCACGAAGAGCAGGGCGCCGGAGACCGTCTGGGCGATCGCACCCCGCAGGGGGTCCAGGGTGACCACGCGCGAGGAGAGCGTGTAGGCGATCCGCCACCCGCCCAGCAGCGTCCCGAAGCCCAGGCAGAGGCCCACCAGCAGGACCAGCCACACGGGGATGCTGCCGCGGGAGAAGCCGGAGCCGAGCACGAGCATCAGGACCATGAGGATCCACAGGGTGCGGCGGGCGTGCTGGATCCCGTGGCCGAAGTGGATGGCCGCGGCACCCGTGGCCTGCACCACGCCCGAGCGGAAGTTCACGCGCCCCGGCGTCTCGTGGCGGACCAGGTGCACCAGGGGCGGCACCAGCAGGTAGGCGGCAGCGAACGCGACCACCGGGGAGACGACCAGGGGCACCAGCACGTTCCACGAGAGGTAGGGGCCCACCGGCAGGGGGCCGTGGAGCAGCCCCACGGCGCGCGCCCCCAGCAGGGCACCCACCACCGCGCCGCCGATCGCCGCGGTGGAGGAGGACGGCATCCGCCACCACCAGGTGGCGAGGTCCCAGCCGATCGCGGTCACGAGCGAGCACAGCAGCGCTACGACCCCCACCACGTCCAACGGCACGGGGATCTCGAAGGTGATCATCCGGTTCAGCACCAGCCCCACGAGCAGCGCGCCCACGAGGTTGAACACCGCTCCCAGCCACAGCGCCACGCGCGGGGTGAGGGCGTTGAAGCGCACGGGCAGCGCCACGGCGTTGGAGGCGTCGTGGAAGCCGTTGACCACCGTGAAGACGAGCGTGAGGAGGATCCCCAGCAGGGCCAGCAGCTCGGTCACGGGCTCAGGACTCCGCCACGAGGATCCGGCCCACCTCGGAGGAGACCTGGCCGAGGGCCTGCGCGGCGTCGAAGAGCTGCTGGGCGGTGTCCATTCGGCGGATGGCCTGACCGGCCTTGAACTCGTCCAGCAGGCTGGCCCGGTAGCTGCGCTGGGTGCGCTCGGCCTGGCGGGTCAGCCGGATCATCTCGAACCAGTAGTCGTCGAGCTCCTCCAGGCTGGTCAGGCGGCCCATGGCCTTCAGCGTCATGTGCGCCATGTGCTGGATCACAGCGAGCTGCTCGGTGGCGTGGGAGCTGGGCCGTTCCACCTTGTACTGGCGGTGGAGCTCGGCGCACGCCACGAGGCACTGCACGGCGCGCAGCAGCCAGTGGCCCAGCACGTAGACGTCCTGGCGGGGGATGGGCACCACGTAGGAGGAGCGCGTGGTGGTCATCAGGGAGAAGTAGAGGTTGGTGCAGCGGTCCTCGGTGTCCAGGAGGTCCGTGATGGGCAGCTCCCAGACCTTGTCGATCTGCCCGAGGTGCTCCGAGAGCTGCTCCACCGCCGTCAGGACGCACTGGGCCATCTGGACCAGCAGGTCCGTGACGCGCTCGTCCTCCGGGAAGATCCGAAAGGCCATCCGTCCGTCCTCCAGCGTCCTGGGCTCCGTCAGCCTCGTGCTCGGCTTCGTGTCGGCGCAACTGTACCGAACGAAGGTTACAGGTGGGGAGTACCGTGACGGGTGCACGGGCGGAGGCGCGCAAACCCGCGCGAAGAGAGGGGGAGAAGTAGGCGGTGCCGGACCGGGAGCGCCTCTCGGCGGAAGGCCGCTCGAAGCGGCTAAATGATGGAGCCCGGGGCTGCCGCGGCCCGACACCTGCACCCATCGTAGCGCGAGCCCCCGGGGCCGCCTCAACCCCGGTGGGGCGAGGCCCGATCCGCCGCACCGCGGCACCCCGTGGGCGGCACCAGGCGCGGCCCGGCGTTGCGGCCCGGCAACGTGGGCGTGGTGGGCGACGACAGCACGGCGTCGACGACGGCGTCCCCGGCGAGGCCGACGGCGCGGGCGCGGTGGGCGACGACGCCGCGGTGCCTACTCGAGCGAGCCGGCCCGCCAGGCCTGCGCGGCGGCCTCCAGGTCCTCGGCCGTGCGCAGCAGCCGGGGGATCCGCTCCCACGGATCGCGCACGCTGAGACCGGGCACGTCCAGTGTGTGCTCCTGGCCCGCGGCGACCACCCGGGCGAACGCCGCGAAACGCTCCAGGGCGACGTCGAACTCGCCCTCGAACGCGCCAGAGAGGATGGTGTCCGCGACGTCGCAGATCTCCTGCGCACCCGGCGGGTCCGCGACCCCGGCCACGACGTTCGGCACCTGCGCGGTGTACCGCCCGGCGGCGAACCAGCGGCTCATGCGGTCCGGGTCCTTGCGTGCGGAGGCACGCAGCGCGTAGAGGCGCCAGAGCGTGCCCGGCAGGGACACCGCGGGGGCCTCGGACCACATCTCGGCGATCCCTTCGAGGCCCTGCTCGTCCGTGAGGCGCACCAGGCGTTCCCGGACCGCAGGGTCCTGGGAGTCCCTGCCGCGGGAGACGAGGGCCTGGGCGGCGAGGTGCGCGGCCTCGGAGACCCGAGCGGGATCGGTCCCGCCCTCCTGGGCCTCGAACATCTGCGGTGAGAACTTCACGGGTGAGTGGTGAGTACGGCGTTCGGGCATGCGCCCGAGTGTACGCCCGGGGTCCCCGGCCGGTTCATGACCGCGGTCACGAGCTCAGCCGGCCGTGTGGGTCTCCCCGGCGCGCTGGCGCCAGCGCTCCTCGATGCGCAGCATCGCCTGCTGGCCTACGGCTCGCCACCAGCGCAGCGCCAGGCGCGGGTCCTCCTCCTCGATCTGCGCGATGGCCTCCGGGGACAGCCGCTGGGCGGTGACGTCCGACAGGGCCGTGAAGCTCACCAGGTGGCGCAGCCCGGTGCCCATGGCGATCTCGCCGAAGCTCATTCCCGGGCCGATGATCTCCAGCTCCACCCGGTCGCCCTGCGGGGAGCGGCGGGAGACCTCCACACGCCCCGAGGTCACCATGAACACGCCGTTGAACTTCTGGCCGGCGCGTAGCACGGTGGCGCCGGCGTCCCACGACACGGGCTCGGTGTGCGCGCGGATGCGGCGGACGTCCTCCTCGTCCATGGTGCTCAGCAGCTCGGAGCGGGTGGAGGCCACCTTGTCCGGAGTGCACTCGCCTCCGCCGAACTCCTCGAGGATCCGGTCCTCAGCCCAGGTGAGGGCCTCGGCGCGCGTGGTGAACACCGGCATGGGGTGCTCCAGATGCCCGGCGTGCTCGTTGCCCTTCTCCGCGATCAGCACCACGTGGTGGCCCGTGTTCTCCACCTGCTCCGCCGCGCGACTGAGCATGGGGATCACGAACCGAGCCATGTCGTCCACCTGGCGGATGTCCACGAGCACGTAGCGGGACTGCCGTGCGGCCTCCCGCACCGTGCGGACGGCGGTCTCCGCACCCGCGAAGCGCAGGTCCCCCTGCAGCTCGATGATCCGTGCGTCCTCACCGTGCTCCTCGAGGACCTCCGTGGCGGCCTCGTTGCGACGCACGAGGGACGGCGCCTCCGCGAGGGTGTACTCGGCGCGCACGGTGGAGTGTCCGTTGCGCTCGGTGCGCGCGAAGTGCAGGTCCAGGTCCTTGGTGAGCCGCTCGCACGCCGCCACGCCGCGCACCGAGTTTCCGTGCCGGTCCAGCGGCGGGGAGAACACCGCCACCGCGAGCTGGCCGGGCAGCACAGCGACGACGCCGCCGCTCACACCCGACTTCGCGGGCAGACCCACGCGCAGCGCCCAGCGCCCGGCGTCGTCGTACATGCCGCACGTGCTCATCACGGACAGGACGTCCGAGACCACCGGGGGCTCCAGCACACGCTCCCCGGTCACCGGGTTCCTGCCGCCCGCGGCGAGCGTGGCACCCATCCGGGCCAGGTCCACGCAGTTGAGCATCACCGCGCACTGGCTGAAGTAGTCTTCCAGGGCGCGTGTGGGATCGCCCTCGATGATCCCGCGGGAGGTCAGCAGCCAGCCCAGGGCGCGGTTGCGGTCCCCGGCCCGGCGCTCCTGTGCCTGCACGGTCTTGTTGATCCGCAGCTGCCGGCCGGCGCAGCGCGAGTACAGCCGCAGGATGCGCTCCATGCGCGAGCCGTGGGACGTGTTGCGCACCAGCGAGGTGGACGCGATGGCCCCGGCGTTGATCATGGGGTTGGAGGGACGTCCGGTGTCCGGCTGCAGGGATATCTCGTTGAAGGCGTCCCCGCTGGGCTCCACGTCGATCTTCTCGAAGACACCCTCCACACCGCGGTCCGTCAGCGCCTGCGCATACGTGAAGGCCTTGGAGATGGACTGGATGCTGAACTCCTGCTTGGTGTCACCGGCCTGGTACAGCGCGCCGTCCACGGTGGCCACGGCGATGCCCACGGTCGAGGGGTCCGCGTTCGCAAGCTCCGGGATCGAGGTGTTGACGGCGCCGCCCTCCACCTCGCGCAGGTCCGCCACGACGCGGCGCAGGTACTCCGTGACGGGCGAGGGGCCCAGCTTGGTCATGGGAACGGTGCTCACGGATCACTCCTGGGGATTGGGGGTCGGCCCGGGTACGGCGGTGGCGCGGCGGGCCGGGGCTGGCAGGACCCCGGTGGCGGGGCCTGCACGGCGGGTTCGGATGTTGCCCCAAGGATCCCACACCGTGCGGGTCCTACCGCGGGTTCCCCGCCGCCGGGATCCGCACTGCCTGGCACTTCCCACTGCCGCGCACCCCCACTTTAAGGCCCGTCGCAGCCGGAGGCACGAGGAGCGACGACGCCGCGCGGACGGGCGGAGCGAATCCGCGGCGTGCCTGCGGTAGAGTGGCGGTGCCCGATCGCCGCACCGCGAGATCGGGCACGCGCCTTTAGCTCAGTTGGTAGAGCAGTGGACTTTTAATCCATGGGTCGTGGGTTCGAGCCCCACAGGGCGCACCCTCCAGCCCCGTCCCGGTTCCGACCGGCGCGGGGCTTCTTCATGTGTAGCCTCCGGCGTCCTGCAGCGGGCCCACCGGTCGTTCGGTCTGTCCCCATTTTGCGGTACGTGCGCCGGGTCGGGCCGCCGCGGTGGCGGGGTTCGACCGCCTATAAACGGCTTCTGACATGCGTGAATATGCTTTGTAAGTGGCTTGTCCACAGAATTGTGATGGGTCTGCAGGTGCTTCCGCAGCGGTGGAAATCCCGGGAGTGACGTGTCAGCATGAAGTCATCGCACCACGGGAGAACGAGCGACGCGCGGTCATGACCGGGGGGAATACGGGCCGCGCAGATCGTCGTGATCCGGTCCCCTGACACGCTGGGGGCGTGACAGGACCGGGACGTCTTGTGGAGCGTTGCAACGGGGTCCACGCCGGGGGGCGTGTGCTCCGAGCGGATCTGATCCGCGCCGGTTACCGGCGTGTGCGTCCGCTGCACCGAGAGGACCGCTTCGGGGGAAGGGTCCGGGTGCAGCGGACGTATCACGTTAACGGGCAGCCCCGCGCCGGCACCGCAGGCCGCTTATTCGTGTCCGAGGCACCTGCGAGACTTCGCCCATGACCGAGACGGCGGAACACGGCACCACTTCGCTGCGCGAGCGCGCGCAGCGCCACCTGCGGGACCTCACGGGCAGCCCCGCGGCGGACTTCCACCCGGGGCAGTTCGAGGCCATCTCGGCGCTCGTCCAGGACCACCGCCGGGCGCTCGTGGTCCAGCGCACAGGGTGGGGGAAGTCCGCCGTCTACTTCCTTTCGGCGCTGCTGATGCGCGCCCAGGGCTTCGGGCCAACCCTCATCATCTCTCCGCTGCTGGCGCTGATGCGGGACCAGGTCTCCGCCGCGCAGCGCGCGGGTGTGCGCGCCGCGGCCATCTCCTCCGCCAACCCCACGGAGTGGTCCGAGATCAGCGCGGCACTGGACCGCGGGGAGCTGGATGTCCTGCTCGTCTCCCCGGAACGTCTCAACAACCCGCGCTTCCGAGACGAGCAGCTCCCGCAGCTCGTCTCCCGGCTCGGCCTGCTCGTGGTGGACGAGGCACACTGCATCTCGGACTGGGGACACGACTTCCGCCCGGACTACCGCCGGATCAAGGACATGCTCGCGGACCTGCCGGAGTCCGTGGCAGTGCTGGCCACCACGGCCACCGCGAACGAGCGCGTGATCGAGGACGTCCGCGAGCAGCTCGGCGTGGGCTCCGGATACCAGCAGGAGGTCTTCATGCTGCGCGGTCCCCTCTCCCGGGCGTCCCTGCGGCTCGGCGTGCTGAAGCTGCCCTCCGCCGCCATCCGGCTCGCGTGGCTGCTCCAGCACCTCGAGGAGCTGCCGGGCAGCGGGATCATCTACGCCCTGACCATCGGTGCGGCGGAGGACACCGCGCGGGCGCTGTCGGACGCCGGGCACGCCGTCGCCTCCTACACCGGCCGCACGGACGCCGCGGAGCGCGAGGAGCTCGAGGCCGCACTCAAGGAGAATCAGGTCAAGGCCCTCGTGGCCACGTCCGCGCTGGGCATGGGCTTCGACAAGCCGGATCTCGGCTTTGTGGTGCACCTGGGTGCGCCGTCCTCACCGGTCGCCTACTACCAGCAGGTGGGACGAGCCGGGCGTGCCACGGACAGTGCGGACGTCCTGCTGCTGCCCGGAGCCGAGGACCGGGAGATCTGGGAGTACTTCGCCACAGCCTCCATGCCCACGCAGGAGAAGGCCATGGCGGTGCTCACGGCGCTCGCGGAGCACGGCGGGCCGCTGTCGGTGGCCGCGCTGGAGCCCCGGGTCAACATCAAGCGCTCGCCCCTGGAGCTGCTGCTGAAGGTGCTCGCGGTGGACGGCGCCGTGGAGCGCGTGGCCGGCGGCTGGCAGAGTACGGGCAGGCCGTGGAGCTACGACGCCCCGCGCTACGAGCGCGTGCGGCGGGCTCGGGAAGCCGAGCAGCAGGCCATGCTGGACTACCAGGCCACCACCGAGTGCCGCATGCGGTTCCTCACCCGGCAGCTGGACGATCCCACGGCGCAGCCCTGCGGGCGGTGCGATGTGTGCGCGGGGCCCTGGTACGCCACGGGTGTCGACGCCCAGGCCTCGGACGCCGCGGACGCCGCTCTGCACCGGGCAGGCCTGCCGGTCGAGCCGCGTGCCCAGTGGCCCACGGGCATGGACAGGCTTGGGCTGCCGCTGAAGGGGAAGATCCCGGAGACGGAGCGGGCCGAGCGTGGCAGGGCGCTGGCACGGCTCACGGATCTCGGCTGGGGCCAGCGGCTGCGGGAGGTCTTCCGGGCGGGGGAGGACGGTGCACCCGTGGACTCCGAGGTCACGGCGGACCTCGGGCGGGCGAGCATCTCCGTGCTCGCCCAGTGGGACTGGCAGCGGCGGCCCACCGCTGTGGTGGCCATGCCGTCCGTGTCCCGGCCGCGGCTCGTGGACTCCCTCGCCCGCGGGATCGCCTCCGCCGGGCACCTGCCGTACTGGGGTGCGCTGGAACTGAACCCGGACGTCCCCCGGGGCAGCCACGGCGGCAACAGCGCCTACCGGCTGGCGGAGGTGTGGGACCGGTTCGTGGTCCCGCCGCAGCTTGCCGAGCAGCTTGCGTCCGCCCCACAGGCGAGCATCCTGCTCGTGGACGACCTCGTGGACAGCCGGTGGAGCCTCACCGTCGCGGCCCGGGAGCTGCGGCGGGCGGGGGCGGAGGCGGTTCTGCCGTTCGTGCTCGCATCCCAGGGCTGAGCCGAGGGACGGAGGTACCGAGGGGCCCTCCCGAGCAGGGTTCGCACCCAGGGTTGGCCGACCATTCCCTGGACGGGGGCGCACTTATCCTGGTGGCATGGTTGAACACTCGGCTCATCCGCTCGTGGACATCGTGATCCCCGTCCACTCCACCTCGCGACCGCTCGCGCGGGCCGTGGCCTCAGCATGGCTGGCCGCCCGAGGGGCTGCGCCGGGTCAGTGCCGCGTGACCGTGGTGGCCCACCACCTCACCGGGGACCAGGTCCGAGAGATGCTGCCCCCGGAGCACCGTGCGGCCGTGCACGTGCTGGAGTGCGAGGACCGCGGAACCACCGCCGCGGTCCCGCGCAACGAGGCGCTGCGCCGCACCACCGCCCGCTACGTCAGCTTCCTGGACAGCGACGACACCCTTGACCCGGGCGCCGTGACCCGCTGGATCGGGATCGCGGAGCACCGGGGAAGCGACCTCGTGATGCCGTTCCAGCACCACGAGAACGACCGCGTGGACATCACCCCCATCACCCGTCCGTTCCGCTCCGCCCGGCTCGACCCCGTCAGGGACCGGCTGGCCTACCGGAGCACAGCTTTTGGGCTTGTTCGCGTGTCTGCAGTGCGGGCTTTCGGTATCGAATTCGATGAATCGGTGGTTACCGGGGAAGACCAGTCCTTTGTGATGCGATTGTATTCAGTGGCGGGGCGCATCGACTATGCGGTGGGTGGCCCCGGTCTCCAGATGGGCGCGGACGCGACCGACAGAGTTTCTCGTGAAGCACGTACCGTCCGAGAGGTCCTGGCAGCCCCGCTGAAGCTGGGGAAGCAAACCTGGTTCACGGATGAATCGCAGTCCTTCAGGACGGCCTGCATCCTCAAGTACATCCGCGTCAACTTTTTTCCAGCCGTCGAGGAAATGGCGCGTTCTGGTTCTTGGGATAGCACTTGTGCGCAGGATGCGGCTGCGGCCTTTTCCCAGTTGTTGGAAGTGGCGGGGCGAGGTAAGGAACAGCTTTCACGGGCCGATTGCCGGGCAGCCCGTCTTCTCGCCCGAGGTGCGGAGCAGAACGAGCTGCTCGGGGCACTCGAGGCCCGACGTCGTTTCGCCACCCCCGCGGCCCTGCTCACCGAGGACCCCCGCTGGGTTCTCGCGCGACAGGCGCCACTTCGCATCGCCGCAGCCAGCGCCGCGCAAATGGTGAGGTACCGGCTGGCACTGGCGGCGCGACGCACTCGCCTCTGACCTCCCAGGTCCCGGAGATTCGGTCCCGCGGCTTTTGAGCCCTGCCCTTGAGCACCGAGCCAGAGCCCGGAGACCTGCCGCTCTCAGCGACGCCGCAGCCGGCGGGCCACCATGGCCGCCCGCGGAGCCAGGTCGCGCCACGAGACGGCGCACCAGGCGGTGAGGAAGCCGAGTGTGGCGAGCACCGTGGTGCCGATGCCCGGGTGGCTGTGCACGAGCCACAGTGCCGCCAGGATCAGCAGGTAGCCCAGGGCTACTCGCGTCATCAGCCCCGCCCAGCGCATGCGGTCGTGGATCCACACGATGACCAGGGGCCCCAGCGAGCTCAAGAGGCACCCGACCAGGTAGCCCACGGCCGCGGACATGATCCCGAGGCTCGGCCCCCACCACAGGACGGTGGCGATGCCGAGGACCAGGCCCAGGGCGTTGCAGCCGGCGAGCGCGCGGACACCCCAGCTCTCCCCGCCGTTGAGACGTGAGTTGGAGGCGTTGAAACTGGTGGCGGACACGGCGAAGAACAGGACGATCAGCAGGGGTACGGCGCCCTCGAACTCCTGGGCCCGGGCGTTGTAGAGCAGGTGGATCACGGGCCTGGCCCACAGGATCCCCACCCCGAACACCGGCAGGAACACGAGCACCATCACGCGCAGGATCGAGTCGAGCTGGCGCTTCATCCCCGCCATGTCCCCGGCGGTGTACATGCGGGCCACGGCGGGCGCGAGGGCCACCAGCATGGAGGAGGAGAGCATGCTCGCGGGGGTCGCGATGCTGACGGCGGCCGAGTACTGCCCCACGGCCAGCGGGGTGTCGTAGTGCTTGCCGAGCATCATGGACAGCTGCAGCAGCCCTGACGCCGTGATGATGTTGACCGCGGCCCACGCGGTGAACGAGTTGATCTGCCGCTTGAGGGACGCGGGCAGCTGGCCACCGGAGCGCCGGGGCCAGCCCGGGACGGCGTAGCAGAGGTAGCCGATGCTCAGGGGCAGGAGCAGCAGCGGCGTGAAGCCGCCCAGCAGCACGACCAGCAGCAGGGTGAGGGTGATGCCAGAGCTGATGCAGTCCCAGATGGCGGTGGTGACGAACTGGTTGTTGCCGGTGCGCACGCCGCGCACGAAGTTGTACGCGGACAGGGCGACCACGAGCAGACCCGCGGAGAGCGCGTAGCTCAGCGGCAGGTGCAGGAACCAGGTGGCGATCACCACGGCGGCGACGGCCAGGACCGCTGAGGCGAGGGCCGCGGTGCGGGAGGTGTAGACCGCCACGGACAGCTGCTCCTCGCGGTGCTGCTGCCCGCGCGCCATGGCGATGAACTTCGAGGCCGCGTTGCCGGAGGCCTGGGGCCACAACAGCACCAGGAACAGCGCGAGGGAGATGGCCAGGTTGACCTGTCCCAGGATCTCGCTGCCCAGGACGTTGCCCACCAGCAGGCTGTACCCGAAACGCGAGAGCCCCTGGACGAACACGGCCACCACGGTCAGCGCGAACGAGGAGCCCAGGGGGTTGTCCCTGTTCTCGTGGTTGGGCGGGGGGAAGAGGATGCCCCGCCATCGGCCAGTGTGTGGGGCATCTGCAGGGGGCGTGGTCATCACGAGGATTCTATGCCACGGACCGGACCGCACGGTTTCACCGGCCACCCGATCAAGGGTCTCTCAGTAGAGTGGGGACATGCGAATTCTGGTGGTTTCCACATGGTATCCGCATCAGGACGCCCCCTTCCGCACCCCTTTCATTCCTCGCCACGTGAGAGCCATTGCCCGGGACCATGAAGTGCACGTGATCCACGTGCGGCTCATGGATCGTGCTGCTCCATCGGAGGACACGTACCAGGGGATCGGTGTCACGAGGGTCGGGTTCGATCCACGTACGCCAGCCAGCATCCTGCGCACGCTCCGCGTGATCCGCAGGTGGGCGAGAACGGCAGACGTGGTGCACACCATGGCGTTCTCAGCCGCTCTGGTCGCCGCTCCCTTGCTCCTGCGCAAACCGTGGGTCCACACCGAGCACTGGAACGGCGTTCTGTTCCCGGAACACGTGAACACGCTCTGGCAACGGGTGGCCTGGTTGCGCCACGTCTTGCGGCTGCCAAACGTGGTCACGGGCGTGAGCACCCTCATGACACGCACACTCGACGAGTTCGCCAGGCCGGGTGCCACCCAGCTCGTGGGCAACGTGGTGGAGTCCCGTGACAAGGTGGTCCCCGCTCCGTCGGATTCGCTGCGCCTGATCGGGGTGGGTGCCGCTACCGAGCACAAGGGTGCGGAACTGGCCGTGGAGACCGTGGCGCTGCTCCGCTCCCGTGGTCATGAGGCCTCCCTGAGGTGGGACGGCGACGGCCCGAGGCGGGCCGAGGCACTGCGTCGAGCTCAGGAGCTCGGCATTGCGGAGCACGTCGATTTCCCCGGCTTCCGTGGTCCCGAAGAACTGTGGGACGACCTTGAGCGGGCGTCCGTCTTCATTCTCCCTTCCAAGTCCGAGACGTTTTGCGTGGCGGCCGCCGAGGCTCTGGCCGCTGGTCGGCCCGTGGTGATGGGCGCGGAAGGCGGGCAGAGGGACTTCATCACCCCGGACAACGGCCGCATGGTCACCGAGCGCACCCCAGAGGCCTTCGGCGAGGCAGTCCTGCAGGTTGCGCAGGACCCAAGGATCGTTCCGCCCCACGAGCTGGCCGAGCGGATCCGCACTCGCTACGGGTTTGACGCCGTTGCAGACCAGTTCACCGGAATCTACCGATCCATCAGCTGAAAACCTGCAGGGGCGTCGACCCGACCCTGGGAGGGCGAAAGCCTGGCACGGTACTTTGACCCAGTGCTCCGACGGCCTATAGGCTGGACTTCGTTGTTTCTCAGGTCCTGACCCGGGAGACCACGTGGAGACGTGCCAGAGCGGCCGAATGGACTTCACTGCTAATGAAGGGCTCGGTTTAACCCCGGGCCGGGGGTTCAAATCCCCCCGTCTCCGCCAGTGCCGGTCCCGCGAGTTCGCGGGACGGACCACGAAAGCCGCGGGCCCACGAGAGTGGACCCGCGGCTTTCGTCGTGTACGGGGCCCGGTGACCGTCCCCTGCGGTCAGGCTGCCCCGCAAGGTGGTGCGGTCGCCGGGAGGGCAGGCGGCCGCCGGGGCGTCACGCGGCGTCGTCACCCGTCCGGGAGAGCTCCGTGGGCTCGCCGCGGCGCATGAAGCAGGTCAGCACCAGCACGGCCACTGCGATCACGGTGGCCGTGACGAACGCGGCGTGCACGCCCGGGATGGAGTCCGTGACGGTGCTGCCGTCCGCGCGCTGCGAGACCACGGTGCCGGCCTGCAGCACCCCCACGAGCAGCGCCGTCCCGGCGCCGCCGGCCACCTGCTGCAGCGTGGAGAGCGTGGCCGAGCCGTGCGAGTACAGGTGCGGGGGCAGCGGGTTCAGTCCGGAGGTGAAGGCCGGGGTGAAGATCAGCGCCAGGCCCACCGACATCGCGATCTGCAGGGTCACGATCCACCACACGGGGGTGTCCGTCTGCAGGCGGGAGAAGCCGAACATCACGAGCACCAGCAGGGCGGCGCCGGGAACGGACAGCGGGCGGGGTCCCCACGCGTCGAACAGGCGTCCGACCACCGGGCCCAGCAGCCCCATGACCAGTCCGCCGGGCAGCAGGATCAGTCCGGTCTCGAGGGTGTCCAGGCCGCGCCCGGTCTGCAGGTACAGGGGCAGCACGATCACGCCGCCGAACAGCGTCATCATGCCCAGCGCGAGCACCGCGACCGACACGGTGAAGTCTCGGTGGCGGAACGTGCGCATGTCCAGGAAGGGCTCGTCGCGCCGCTGCAGGACCAGCTGACGCCACACGAACAGCGCCACGAGCACCACTCCGAGCACCAGCACGGTGATTCCGCCGGCGGTCGAGGAGAGCCAGCTCGTGTGCCCGCCGGTCTCGGACCCGGCCGCGCCCACCGCGGAGAGCCCCTGCACGAGGGACCCGAAGCCCACCACGGACAGCGCCACGGAGACCAGGTCCAGGGTGAGCGTGCCGCGCTCGCTGACGTCCTTGAGTCGCACGAGCCCGATCACCAGCGCCAGCAGGGAGATGGGCAGCACGAACCAGAAGATAGTGCGCCACGGGAAGTGCGCCAGGATCACGCCGGACAGTGTGGGGCCGAGCGCGGGCGCCACCGAGATCACGATGGACACGTTGCCCATCACCACACCGCGCCGCTGCCTGGGCACGAGCATCAGGATGGTGGTCATCAGCAGGGGCAGCATGATCGCAGAGCCGAAGGCCTGGACCACGCGGGCCAGGATCAGCACACCGAAGCTGGGGGTCAGGGCGGCGAGCAGTGTACCCAGGGAGAAGCTGCCCATGGCCAGGGCGAAGACCGTGCGGGTGCCGAAGCGCTGCAGCAGGAACCCCGTGGTGGGGATGACCACGGACATGGTGAGCATGAAGGAGGTGGTCACCCACTGGACGGTCGCCGCGCTCACGGCCATGTCCGCCATGATGTGCGGCAGGGCCACGTTGAGGACGGTCTCGTTGAGGATCACCACGAACGCGGCCACAAGCAGCACGGCAATGGTCGCGGTGGTCCCGGCGGTGGACTGCGGGCGTTCTTCGGTCGGTGCGGCAGAGGGCATGAGGGGGCTCCGAGCGGTGAGAGGAGGCGGCATCCGCCCGCACGGAAGACCGGCGGGGGCCGCGCAAGCATAGCGGTGTGTCGCCACAGCGGCAAGAAAGTCACGGGCCTCAGGGAGGGGCGAGCAGCGGGGTGTCCCGAACCGTCTCCGCTCACGGGCTGGACGCCGTCCGCGGCCCCGGGAGACTCGGGCCCCCTTCACAATTCGGGGAACTCCGTGTTTGCTCTCGCATATCTACGTGGATGGATACACTTCGGAAGCAGCACCAGGTCCACCCCCACCCGCCTGGGTACGATGCGTACCGGGCCCGGGTCTGAGCAGGAGGAGCGGGTATGGGCAACGCACGAGTGCGCGGTTGGATTGCTGCGGGACTGTCGGCGGCCGTGATCGCCACGGCGGGACCCGCAGCGGCGGCACCCCCGGGCGGAACGACGTCGTCGGGGGAGCAGGCCGCGCAGGTGCAGCCGGCGGTGGGTGGAGGAGTGGCATCCCTGGGACGGGGTCCGGCGGGGCAGGGGCGTGTGCTCCCGGAGACCGACCGGTTCGTCGTGGAGTACAAGCAGGATGTGCCCCAGGAGCGCCGCAGCGCCGCGCTCGCGCAGGCCGCCCAGGCAAGCGACCTCCCCCGCGCGAAGACGGTCCGGACCACGGGCAGCGGCGAGGACGTCGTGGAGACGGACACCATGCTCTCCCCGGCGGAGCAGAAGGACATGGTGGCCGCCATCGAGGCGAACCCCGCCGTGGAGTCCGCCGAGCCCGACCAGATCGTGGTGGGGGCGCTCGCCGCGACACCTCCCGCCACCCCGAACGACACGAACTGGAACTACCAGTGGGGTCCGCGCAACATCGGCGTGCCGAACGCATGGTGGCAGGGCACCGGTCAGGGCGTGGTGATCGGCATTGCGGACACCGGCCAGACCAACCACCCGGACCTCAACGCCAAGACGGTGCCCGGCTACGACTTCCTCTCGGACACCTACCACTCGCGGGACGGCAACGGACGTGACGCGAACCCGCAGGACCAGGGGGACTGGAGCCCGGGGCGGCCGTCCTGGTGGCACGGCTCGCACGTGGCGGGCATTGCCGCCGCCCAGACGAACAACCGGGCGGGGATCGCCGGTGTGGCCCCTGACGCGAAGATCCAGCACGCGCGCGTGCTCGGGGCGGACGGCCGCGGGTACGTCTCCGACATCGCGGACGGTGTGATGTGGTCCGCGGGCATCTCCGTCCCCGGAGTGCCCCGGAACACGAACCCGGCCAAGGTGGTCAACCTCTCGGAGGCGTGGGACTCCGGGACGTGCCCCGCGGTGATGCAGAACGCGATCAACCGGATGCACGCGATCAACGTGCCGCTCGTCGTGGCCGCCGGCAACGCGGCCAAGAGCGCGAACCTGGCCTCGCCCGCCAACTGCGGGGGCGCCATCGTGGTGGGGGCCACGAACTCCCGCAACCAGCTCACGGGATACACGAACTGGGGGCCCATGCTCGACGTCGTGGCACCCGGGGGAGACGCGAGTTCCCCCATCTGGTCCACGGTGAACACGGGCACCTACGCGATCGGCAAGCCGGCCTACGGAGACCTCAGCGGAACCTCCATGGCGGCACCGCACGTGGCCGGGGTGATCGCGATCATGAAGGAGCGGAACCCGGACCTGGGGGTGGAGGCCATCCGGAGCACCCTTCGCAGCACCGGTTCGAACGTCAGCGGCTACCGGAAGGTGAACGGCGCCGCCGCGGCCCGGGCTGTGGCCAGGGCGAAGCCCACCGTGCACGGGGCCATTGCCACCTACTACAACGCGCACGGAGGCGCCGCAGCCATGGGTGCCCCGACCACCTGGGAGCTGAGCACGGGAGTGGGTGGGGTGGTGCAGACCTTCACGAAGAACGGCAGGGCCACCAGCATCTACTGGTCCCACGAGACCGGCGCGCACAGGGTCGAGACCTGGAAAGGCATCGGGACCCGCTACTCGCGACTGGGCGGTCCGGCCGCCTTCGGGCTGCCCGCCAAGGACGAGCTGCCCACGAGCACCGCAGGGGCCTACCAGAACTTCGTGCGCCCGGGGACGACGCAGACCACCAAGATCATCTGGAGTGCGGCGACCGGGGCGCAGCCCGTCGTGGAGACGTCGGCCATCGGCAAGCAGTGGGCCCGCGACGGCCACGAGGCGGGCAGCGGCTACCCCACCTCGCCCGAGGTGAAGACCGCCGCGGGTGCCTACCAGCGCTTCCGCACCGTGAAGACCGGTGAGATCACGCAGTACACCTGGACGCGGAGCACCGGGAAGGTGGTCCGCACCGCGCTCCGCTGACGGGACCCCGCCCGGGTCGTTGCCCGGACACGGGAGGGTACGACGCCGGGCGCGCCCGCCCGCGCCCCGCTCACGCCGGCGTGCGGCGTCGATATCCTGGACGGCATGGGTATTCAGCAGCGCGTGGTGGTGGTGGGGGCCGGCCCCCGTGGTCTGTCGGTGGTGGAACGGCTCGCGGCGCACTCGGCGAGCAGCGGAGCCCGCGTGCACGTGGACCTCGTGGACCCCTTCCCGCCGGGACCGGGCCACGTGTGGCGCACCGACCAGTCCGAGCTGTTCCTCATGAACACCCCGTCCCTGTTCCCCACGGTCCTCGCGGGGGAGGGCGTGCTGGACGTGCCCTCGCCGGAGCCGCTGCGGGGGATGAGCTTCGAGAGGTGGCGCCGCGGCGTCGTCGACGGCCGGATCACGCCCACCACGCCGCTGGCGGCGGAGCAGGTGCGGGCGCTCGCCGAGCTCTCGCCCCAGGGGTACCCGCCGCGGGCCGTCTACGGGCGCTACCTCGAGTGGGTGTTCGAGACCCTGCGGCAGAACCTCCCCGCGGGCATGGTGCTGGAGGTCCACCGCGGCGAGGCCGTGGACGCGTGGGTCCGCTCGGACGGCCGGCACCGGTACGCGGTGGAGCTCGCGGGCGGCCACGTGCTGCCGGCGGACGCCGTGGTCCTCGCACTCGGGCACCTGGACGCGCACCTGCGGCCCTCCCAGAAGGACCTCGTGGACGGTGCCGCCGAGCACGGCCTGACCTACTGGCCCCCCACCGTGCCGGCCGATGCGTGGTGGTCGGAGGTGCCCAGCGGGGAGACCGTGCTGGTGCGGGGCATGGGGTTGAACTTCTGCGACGCGCTCGCCCAGCTCACGGAGGACCGCGGAGGCACCTTCACCCCGGCCCCGGACAACCCGGAACGGTTGGTCTACCACCCGTCGGGTCGCGAACCGCGCATCGTCGCGGGGTCCCGGCGAGGCACCCCGTACCGTGCCAAGCCCGCGCTGGCGGGCTACTACGCGGAGTCCCTGCAGACCCGCTTCTTCACGCTCGACGCCGTGCGCCGCCTCGCGGAGGAGGGCGGGACGCCCCTGTCCTTCGACCGCCAGCTGTGGCCGCTGATCCGCAAGGACGTGAACTGGAACTACTACGCGGTGCTGGCCCGCACCACCCCGGAGGCCTTCACCGCGGACCCGCACGAGTTCCTGCGCCGCCTGGACGCCATCCTCACGGACCCCCACGAGTCGCACTGGCCCAGCCGCATCGACGCCCTGATCTCGGAGTCCGTGGTGCCCGGCAGGCAGCTGCAGCAGGCGCGTCTGGCCCGCCCGTTCGAGGACGTCAGCTTCGCGAGCCACGACGAGTACGCGGCGGCGGTGGTCCACCACCTCGACCGGGACGTCAGCGGCTCCCTGCGCGGCGAGGACGACCCCACCAAGATGGCCATCGCCTCCCTGAACGCGGCGCGCACCGTGCTCAAGTGCGTGCTGGCGGAGATCGGGATCTCCGACTCCTCCTGGGTGCACGAGCTGCGCCGCGCGTTCGAGCCGCTCGTGGAGGGGCTGGCCTCCGGACCGCCGGTGCTGCGAATCCAGCAGCTCGCCGCGCTGACCCGCGCCGGGGTGGTCCGGTTCCTGGGCCCCGAGCCGCGCTTCGTCGTGGACCGCACCCAGGGCTGCTTCGTGGCGGCGTCCCCGTGGGTGGAGGCCGCGCCGGTGCGCTCGCGCTGGCTGATCGAGGCCATGTCGCCCACCAACGACGTCCACCGCAACATCTCCCCGCTGCTCACCCACATGCACGAGCGCGGACTGGTGCGCGGCAAGCTCATGGAGACCCGCGACGGCGCCAGCCCCGAGACCAGCACGGGCCTCGACGTCCGCGCGGAGCGCGCCCGTGGGGCGGGACAGGGCGACGCCGCCGCCCCCGGTTTCGTCTACCGCGCCGTGGGGGCGAAGGACACCGCGGAGCAGGGCATCTACGTGCTCGGCCTGCAGCTGTCCTCGGTGCAGTGGGGCGTGGCCATCGCCGCGGAGGCCGAGGCCCCGGCGCACCTCGGTGCACGCACGCTCGCGGACGCGGACCAGATCGCCCGGGACGTCCTCGTGGGGGTGCGTGCCGGGGCGTGAGGTTTCGGGGTGGACGACGACGCCGCGCAGCCGGGCAGGCGGCGTCGCCCGGGGTGCCGACGGGCGCTGCCGAGGTCTGGCTGGGCACCGCCGCGCGGGCGACGAAGCGCTGTCCCGTGCGGGGTAGTACGGCACGCCTCGCGCGGCGTCGTCGGACCCCGCAGAAACCTGACCCCGCAGAAACCTGAACGGGGGACTCAGCCCAGGACGGCCCGGGCGGTGCGCTCGTCCGTGACCAGGTGGGAGACGTACCCGGCCTGCAGTGCGGCGCGCAGCACCGGGACCTTTCCGGCCCCGCCGGCCACGCAGATCCGGATCTCCTTCTCGCGCAGGTCCGCCAGGGGGATCGAGACGGTGCGCTCGTCGAGCTCCGGCACCGCGGGGCGGCCCTGGGCGTCGATGAAGTGCGAGCACAGGTCTCCCACCGCGTGCCGGGCGATCGCCGTGCGCTCCGCCGTCGTGAGGTAGTCGCGCCCCAGCAGCGGTGCGTCCTGCGCCACGGAGCCCACCGTGAAGACGGCGGAGCGGGCGCTGCGGCCGAGGTCCAGGACGTACTCGATGTGCCGGTCCTGCTCCACGAGCCGCTTGACGCCCGGGCTGTCGAAGAGCACGGGCAGCGGCAGCGTGTGGGGGTAGGCGTTGAAGGCCGCGCACAGCAGCCGCACGGTCTCGTGGTGGCCCGCGAGGGGGGACCCCAGGCCGCTGCTGCCCTTGAGCTGGACCATCTGCACCCCGCTGCGCGGCTGCGGCGTCAGGGCCAGCGCCAGCGCCCGCATGGTGCGGCCCCACGTGATGCCCACGAGGTCGCCGTCCGCAACGTTCTCCTCGAGCACCTGGGCGCCCATGCCGCCGAGCTCGTGGAGCAGCTCGTCCTCGGTCCCCGCGGCGGCGACCACGCGGGCGTCGGCCAGCCCGAACGTGGCGCAGAGCCGACGGCCCACGTCCGAGGAGACCTCCCGGGGGTCGTGGATCTCGATGCTCACGAAACCGCGGTCCTTGGCGTGCTGGACCAGCTTGGAGACCGTGGGCCGGGAGAGCGAGAGCTGCCGTGCCACCTCCGTCTGGGACAGCCCGCGCTGGTAGTACAGCCGGGCCACCTCCAGGGACTGGGCGTCCCGGGGGTTCAGCTCCATGCGGCCGGCCGCCCCGTCCCGGTGGGGGCGTGGGCCCGGGTGCGCGGCGAGGCCGACGGGGACGGCGACGTCGTCGCCGTCGTGGGCGTCAGCGGTCGCGTCGTGCGGCCGGTCACGTCACAGCCCCATGATCACGCCGACGAGCGCGGCGTTGAGCATGTTGGTGAGGAACCCGCCCAGCAGGGCGAACATGCCCATCTGCGCCACGTCCCCGCGCCGGTCCGGTGCCAGCCCGCCGAAGGAGCCGATCTGGATGGCGATCGAGGAGAGGTTCGCGAAGCCGGCCAGGGCGAACGTGGTGATCAGGACGGACTGCGGGTCCATGTCCGGGATCGCGGGACCGAACGAGGTGTAGCCCACGAACTCGTTGAGGATCGTCTTCTGGCCGATGAAGTTGCCCACCTGCGCGGCGTCCTGCCACGGCACGCCGATGGCCCACGCGAGCGGCGAGAAGATGATGCCGAACAGCCCCTCCAGGGACCAGCCCTCGAATCCGAACAGCGAGCCGACCCAGCCGAGGACGGCGGAGCCGAACGCGATCAGCGCGATGAACGCGATGAGCAGGCAGCCGACGATCACGGCGATCCGTCCGCCGTTCAGGGCGCCGGTGCCGATCGCGTCGATCAGGTTCTTGGACTCGGTGTCCCGCACCTTCAGGACGTTGACGGAGGCCTCGGACTTCTCGGTCTCGGGCATCAGCGCCTTGGCGATCAGCAGCGAGCCGGGTGCGTTCATCACCGAGGCGGCCAGCAGGTACGGCAGCGGTGCACCCAGCAGGGAGTAGCCCACCAGGGTGGAGCCTGCCGCCGCGGCGAAGCCGCCGGTCATGCACGCGAACAGCTCGGAGCGGGTGAGCTTGCTCAGGTAGGGCTTGATCATCAGGGGCGCCTCGCTCTGCCCCAGGAAGATCACGGTGGAGGCGAACACGGACTCGATCTTGGAGGTGCCCATGATCTTGTTGAGCACGGTGCCCAGCACGTGCACGAAGACCTGGATGATCCGCAGGTAGTAGAGGGCGCTGATGAGCGCGCCCAGGAAGATGATCACGGGCAGCACGTTGAGCGCGAAGACGAAGCCGCTGTTCTCGCCCATGAGCCCGCCGAAGACGAACTCGGTGCCCTTGTTGGTGAAGCCGATCAGCCCCTGGACCAGCCCGGAGAACCACTTCAGGGCCTCGTAGCCCGGCCCCCACTTCAGGATCAGCAGCGCCACCCCGATCTGCAGGGCCAGGCCCACCGCGAGCGTGCGCCACTTGATGGCGCTGCGGTGGCGGGAGAGAAGAATGATGATGCCCAGGATCAGTGCGATCCCGATCAGGCCCTGGAAGCGGTCCACGGCGACCTCGGCTTTCGACTCCGGCGCGATGGCGACTCTGCCCCCGCGCGAACATTTGTCAAAACTATAGTTGACATTTTTTCCGACACGCCGCCTAGGATTGTTGGTGAACCGTGTCGCGGGTTCTGCACCCGCAGGGGCGCGGCGCCGTATCTACACGAGGGAGTGAGAACGATGGTCGAGGCGTTCGATGCCGTGGACGTGATCCGCATGAAGAGGGACCGCGAGACGCTGTCCCCGGAGGCCATCGACTGGGTGGTGGACGCGTACACGCGCGGTGTGGTCGCGGACGAGCAGATGTCCGCGCTGGCCATGGCCATCTTCCTCAACGGCATGGACCGCCCGGAGATCTCGCGCTGGACCCAGGCCATGATCGACTCCGGCGAGCGCATGAACTTCTCGGCGCTCTCCCGGCCCACCGCGGACAAGCACTCCACCGGTGGTGTGGGGGACAAGATCACCCTGCCGCTCGCCCCGCTCGTGGCGACCTTCGGAGTGGCCGTCCCGCAGCTCTCCGGCCGCGGTCTGGGCCACACCGGGGGCACGCTCGACAAGCTCGAGGCCATTCCGGGCTGGCGCGCGGACCTCTCGAACGAGCGGATGATGGAGATCCTGGACACCGTGGGCGCCGTGATCTGCGCGGCCGGCAGCGGCCTGGCCCCGGCGGACAAGAAGCTCTACGCCCTGCGGGACACCACGTCCACGGTCGAGTGCATTCCCCTGATCGCGTCCTCGATCATGTCCAAGAAGATCGCCGAGGGCACCGGCGCCCTCGTGCTGGACGTCAAGACCGGCCCCGGTGCGTTCATGAAGTCGGAGCAGGACGCCCGCGAGCTGGCCCGCACCATGGTGGACCTGGGCAAGGACCACGGGGTGGACACCGTGGCGCTGCTCACGGACATGTCCCGTCCCCTCGGGCGCACGGTGGGCAACGCCCTGGAGGTGCGCGAGTCGGTGGAGGTGCTGGCCGGCGGCGGCCCGAGCGACGTCGTCCGCCTGACCGTGGCGCTGGCGCGGGAGATGCTCGCGGCGGCCGGCGTGACGGACGCGGACCCGGAGGCGGCGCTGCAGGACGGCCGCGCCATGGACACCTGGAAGCGGATGATCGCCGCGCAGGACGGGGACCCGGACGCACCCCTGCCCCGGGCGAAGCACACGCAGGACGTGCTGGCCGAGACCGAGGGCGTGCTC
This sequence comes from Kocuria sp. HSID17590, assembly GCF_003989485.1. Lineage (NCBI taxonomy): Bacteria > Bacillati > Actinomycetota > Actinomycetes > Micrococcales > Micrococcaceae > Kocuria > Kocuria sp. HSID17590. Next base: position 39,186 of record NZ_RBMB01000013.1, read on the forward strand.
ACCGAGCTGGACGCCATGTCCGTGGGGGTCGCCTCGTGGCGGCTCGGCGCGGGCCGGGCACGGCAGGGAGACCCCGTGCAGGCGGGGGCCGGCGTGGAGATCCACGCGGTGCCGGGCGAGCGTGTGCGCAAGGGGCAGAAGCTGTTCACCCTCCACACGGACACCCCCGAGCGCTTCGACCGCGCGCTCGAGGCCATTGCGGAGGGTGCCACGATCGATCGGGAAGCGGCCGAGGGCACCGGCGCCCGGGAGGACGTCGTCCTGGACCGGATCGCCTGAGCACGTACTCGGCGTCCTGCGCACCCATGCGGACGGGGCGCTCCACGACCGCCGCTGGCGCGCACCGCGCCGCGGCACCACGAACCACCAAGGAGAAGCACATGATCACCCGCGCAGAGCTCGCCGCCATGGTCGACCACACCCTGCTCAAGCCCGAGGCCACCGCCGAGCAGGTCGCGGACCTCGCCCGTCAGGCCGCCAAGCTCGGGGCCTACTCGATCTGCGTGTCGCCCTCCCGCCTGGACGTGGAGCTGCCCGAGGGCGTGAAGCTCGCGACCGTGTGCGGCTTCCCCTCCGGTGCTCACCCCTCCGAGGTCAAGGCCGTGGAGGCCGCGGACTCCGTGGCCCAGGGCGCGGACGAGGTGGACATGGTCATCAACCTCGGGCTCGCGATGGACGGCAACTGGGACGGGGTGCGCGAGGACATCGAGTCGGTGCGCGCGGCGTGCCCCGAGCCCACCGTGCTGAAGGTCATCATCGAGTCCGCGGCGCTGAACGACGAGCAGATCGTCGCCGCGTGCCGGGCCGCCGAGGCTGCCGGTGCGGACTTCGTGAAGACCTCCACGGGCTTCCACCCCGCCGGTGGGGCGAGCGTGGAGGCCGTGCGGCTCATGGCCGAGACGGTCGGCGGCCGTCTGGGCGTGAAGGCCTCGGGTGGCATCCGCACCACGGAGGCAGCACTTTCCATGGTCGACGCCGGGGCCACCAGGCTGGGGCTCTCCGGCACGGCATCGGTACTGGAAGGACTGGATTCCTGATGAACCAGCAGCTTGCAGACCGCGTCGAGCAGTGGCTTGACCATGACCCCGACGAGCGCACCCGGGCCGAGCTGTCCACCGTGCTGGAGAAGGCCCAGGGCGGGGACGAGTCCGCGCTGACGGAGCTGGAGTCCCGCTTCGAAGGACCGCTCATGTTCGGCACCGCGGGGCTGCGTGCGGCGGTCGGCGCGGGGGAGTCCCGGATGAACCGCGCCGTGGTGATCCGGGCGAGCGCCGGGCTGGCCTCGTTCCTCGTGGAGCGGGTGGGCCCGGAGCCCCTCGTGGTGGTCGGTTGCGACGCCCGCCACGGCTCGGAGGACTTCGCCGCGGACGCCGCGGCTGTCTTCGCCGCGGCCGGTTGCCGCGCGGTGCGCCTGCCCGCCCAGCTGCCCACGCCCCTAGTGGCCTACGCCGTGCGTGAGCTCGGTGCGGACGCCGGCGTGATGGTCACGGCGTCCCACAACCCACCCGCGGACAACGGCTACAAGGTCTACCTCGGTGGGCGGGCCGTGGCTGGCGACGACGAGAAGGGCGTGCAGATCGTGCCGCCGGACGACGCCCGGATTGCCGAGCGCATCGCGGCGGCGCCCTTCGCGGATGAGGTCCCCCGCGACCCCGGGGCCGTGACCACCGCCGACGACGCCGTGCTCGACGGCTACGTGCGGCGCGCCGCCTCCCTGCGGACTGGTGCGGGTGAGGGCCAGGACGTCTCGATCGCCCTGACCCCAATGCACGGCGTGGGCCTGGGCACCGCGCTGCGGGTGCTGGACCAGGCGGGATTCCCGAACGTCTCGGTGGTGGCCGAGCAGGCCGAGCCGGACCCGGACTTCCCCACCGTGGCGTTCCCCAACCCCGAGGAGCCCGGGGCCATGGACCTGCTGATGGCGCTCGCGGCCCGTGAAGGCTCGGACGTGGCCATCGCCCTGGACCCGGACGCCGACCGCTGCGCCGTGGCCGTCCCCACCGGTGCCGGCACCGGCGACCCGCTGCAGGACTGGCGACGACTGAGCGGTGACGAGCTCGGAGCGCTGCTCGGTGAGGACGCCGCCGCGGATCCGGACCGCGCGGGGGACACCCTCGCGTGCTCGATCGTCTCCGGCCGCCTGCTGGGCCGCATCGCCGCGCAGCACGGCCTCACGTTCCGGCAGACCCTCACGGGCTTCAAGTGGATCGCCCGCACGCCCGGGCTGAGATTCGGCTACGAGGAGGCCATCGGCTACTGCACCGATCCCACGGCCGTGCGCGACAAGGACGGTGTCTCCACGGCGGTGCGCGTTGCCTCGCTCGTGGCCCGGCTCAAGGAGCGGGGCACCACGGTGCAGGACGAGCTGGACCGGCTCGCCCGGCAGCACGGGCTCTACGCGACCGCTCCGCTGACGTTCCGGGTGGCGGACCTCTCGCTCATCGCCCGCGGCATGGCCCGGCTGCGCGAGCACCCGCCCGCGGAACTCGCGGGCTCCCCGGTTGCGGAGTTCGTGGACCTCGCCGAGGGAAGCCCCGAGCTGCTGCCCACTGAGGGCGTTCTGATCCGCACGGAGGCGGACGACCGCGTGATCGTGCGCCCCTCCGGCACGGAGCCCAAGCTCAAGTGCTACCTCGAAGTGGTGCTGCCCGTGGCCAAGGGACAGGACGTCCCCCGCGCGGAGGCCGCCGAGCGGCTGCGGGCGATCAGCGAGCAGCTGCGGGAGGTCGTGGGGCTCTGAGCCCCACGTGAGCCCCCGCTGATCCCCGCGGCACCAACCACGAAGCCCCCGTCCCCTGAATGCTCAGAGGACGGGGGCTTCGTGGTTCCGCGGAAGGTAAGGGATTTGAACCCTTGGTACGGGGTTACCGCACACTGGTTTTCAAGACCAGCTCCTTAGGCCGCTCGGACAACCTTCCAGCTGTGCTCGGCCCGGGGCGGGCCCGGGCGAACGAGTCGTCATTATTCCACGCCCCGCGCCCGGGGTGCCACCGGCACGCACATCCGCCTGGCGCGCACCGGGGCCGCGGCGGGAGGATGAGGACGACCGAGACAGCGAGTGGAAGGACGTCCCATGCGAGCCGTACGAGATCTGCGTTCCGGTGGCCCCGAGGTGCTGGAGGTGGGGGAGGTCCCCGAGCCCGGTCTGACCCCGGACGGGGTGCTGATCGAGGTGACGGCCGCGGGCATCAACCGCGCGGACGTCCTGCAGCGCCAGGGCAACTACCCCGTTCCGCCGGGCGCCTCGGACGTCTTCGGGCTCGAGGTCTCGGGAACCGTCGTGGAGCTGGGCGCGGACGTGCCCGACGCCGCCGGGCTGGCGGTGGGGGACAGCGTCGTCGCGCTCGTGGATTCGGGTGGATACGCGGAGCGCGTCGTTGCGCCGTGGCCGCAGGTGCTGCCGCTGCCCGATGGCGTGGATCCCGTGGCCGCCGCGGGTCTGCCCGAGGTGGCCGCGACCGTGTTCTCCAACGTCTTCATGGCGGCGGCCGCGCGTGAGGGCGAGACCCTGCTGGTCCACGGCGGCGCCGGGGGGATCGGTACCCACGCGATCCAGGTGGCCCGGGCGCTCGGCATGACCGTGCTGACCACGGTGAGCAACGAGGAGAAGGCGCGCGTGGTGCGCGAGCTGGGTGCCCAGGCCATCAACTACCGGGAAGAGGATTTCGTGGAGCGCGTGCACGAGCTCACCGGGGGACGGGGCGCGGACGTGGTCCTCGACGTCGTCGGCGCCGCGTACCTGGGCCCGAACCTCGAGGCCCTCGCGACGAACGGGCGGATCGTGATCATCGGCATGCAGGGCGGAGCCAAGGGGGAGCTGAACGTCGGTCGGCTGCTGCAGAAGCGCGCGGCGGTCATCGGCACCACGCTGCGCGCCCGGCCCGCGGCGGAGAAGGCGAGCATCATGGCCGCGGTGCGCGAGCACGTGTGGCCGCTCGTGGCCTCGGGGAAGGTGCGCCCGCTCGTCTCCCGCACGTTCCCCCTGGAGCAGGTGCGCCGGGCCCACGAGCACTTCGACTCCGGCTCCCACGTGGGCAAGGTGCTGCTGACGGTGTGACCGGGGCGCGAGCCCCTCACCGTGCGAGTGGCGTGCCTCGCATAGACTCGTGTGCGCCATCACACGCGGCACCCAGGGTGCCGGCACGAGATTCGGAGCCCTCCCCCATGAGCACCACGCACCGTCACCCGGCGGGGTCCCCGCAGCCGGCCGAGAAAGGCCGCACGGAACTGCCGCCCAACCACGTGGACCCCGAGGTCCTGGAGCGGGAGCAGACCCGCTGGACTCCGCTGCGGATCGCCCTGTGGGCGGGCATCGCGCTGCTCGGGGGTGTGGCGTGGGTGATGATCGCCTTCGCCCGCGGCGAGTCCGTGAACGCCATCTGGTTCGTGTTCGCGGCGGTGTGCAGCTACTTCATCGCCTACCGCTTCTACTCCAAGTTCATCGAGCTGAAGCTGACCCGCCCGGACGACCGGCGCGCAACCCCCGCGGAGCACCACGCCAACGGCAAGGACTACATGCCCACCGACCGGCGTGTGCTCTACGGCCACCACTTCGCCGCGATCGCGGGTGCCGGTCCGCTGGTGGGCCCGGTGCTCGCCGCGCAGATGGGATACCTGCCCGGGACCATCTGGATCATCGTGGGCGTGATCCTCGCGGGAGCGGTCCAGGACTACCTGGTGCTGTTCTTCTCGATGCGCCGCGGTGGGCGCTCCCTCGGCCAGATGGCCCGCGAGGAGCTGGGCGTGGTGGGCGGCTACGCGGCGATCGTCGCCACGCTGGCGATCATGGTCATCATCGTGGCCATCCTGGCGCTCGTGGTGGTCAACGCCCTGGGCGAGTCCCCGTGGGGCGTGTTCTCGGTGGGCATGACCATCCCGATCGCCCTGTTCATGGGCGTGTACCTGCGCTACCTGCGCCCGGGGAAGGTCATGGAGGTCTCGGTCATCGGCTTCGTGCTGCTGATGGTCGTGATCGTGGCGGGCGGCTGGGTGGCGGACACCGAGCTCGGCTCGCAGCTGTTCACCCTGGACCGCGTGACGCTCGCCTGGTGCGTGATCGTGTACGGCTTCGTGGCCGCCGTGCTGCCCGTGTGGCTGCTGCTCTCCCCGCGCGACTACCTCTCCACGTTCATGAAGGTGGGCACCATCCTGCTGCTCGCCGCCGCCATCGTGGTGGTGCGCCCGGAGATCACCGTGCCGGCGGTCAGCGAGTTCGCCGGACGCTCGGACGGACCCGTGTTCACCGGCTCCCTGTTCCCGTTCCTGTTCGTCACCATCGCGTGCGGTGCGCTCTCCGGGTTCCACGCGCTCATCGCCTCCGGCACCACCCCCAAGATGATCGAGAAGGAGCGCCAGGCGCGCTTCATCGGCTACGGCGGCATGCTCATGGAGTCCTTCGTGGCCATCATGGCGCTCGTGGCGGCAGTGTCCATCGACCGCGGCATCTACTTCGCCATGAACGCCTCCCCGGCGGCCACCATGGGAACCGTCGAGGGTGCGGCCGCGTTCGTGAACTCCCTGGGCCTGTCCGGCGTGCACGTGACCCCTGAGCTGCTGCAGGGCACCGCGGACGCCGTGGGAGAGGAGACCATCGTCTCCCGCACCGGCGGCGCACCCACTCTGGCCGTGGGGCTCTCCCACATCATGCAGCAGTGGTTCGGCGGGGCCTCCATGATGAGCTTCTGGTACCACTTCGCCATCATGTTCGAGGCCCTGTTCATCCTCACGGCCGTGGACGCCGGCACCCGCGTGGCCCGCTTCATGCTCACCGACACCCTCGGCAACTTCTTCCCGCGCTTCCGGGACGTCAACTGGCGCACCGGTGCGTGGCTGACCACCGCGATCATGGTCGCGGGCTGGGGAACCATCCTGATCCTCGGCGTCACCGACCCGCTGGGCGGGATCAACACGTTCTACCCGCTGTTCGGCATCGCCAACCAGCTGCTGGCCGCCATCGCGCTCGCGGTGTGCCTGGCCATCGCGGCGAACCTGCACCGCTTCAAGTACCTGTGGATCATCATGCTCCCGCTGCTCTTCGACGTGCTCGTGACCGTCACGGGGTCGTGGCAAAAGATCTTCTCGTCCGACCCCAAGGTGGGTTACTGGGCCAACCACGGCGCCTTCAAGGACGCGCTGGCCCAGGGCAAGACGAGCTTCGGCACGGCCAAGAACGTGGAGGCCATGGAAGCCGTGGTCCGCAACACGTTCGTGCAGGGGACGCTCTCGGTGCTCTTCGTGGTGCTCACGATCGTGGTGGTGGTCATGGGTGTCGTGGAGACGGTCAAGGCCCTGCGGGGCCGGGGGCGCGGCACGCACGAGGACCCGGTGGTCGAGTCCCGGTTCTACGCGCCGTCGGGCCTGGTGGCCATGCCCTCCGAGAAGGCACTTGAGAAGCAGTGGAGGGCGCTGCCGCTGGAGCAGCGCACGCCCACGGGCGGAGGGCACCACTGATGACCGGGGCCGTGGAGCAGCCGGGGCGGGGCCGTTCGCGGTTCCTCGACTGGTGGCGTGGCGCGGTGCGCTTCGGCAACGGGGTGCTCGGCGCGGACAGGTACGAGCGCTACCTGCAGTACCACCGCGCCACCGGGTGCGAGTCCGAGCCGCTCACCGAGCGGGAGTTCTGGCGTGACTGGCAGGACTGGCAGGACGCCCACCCCGAGGGCCGGTGCTGCTGAGACGGTAGGATGGACCGCCGCCTGTGGACGGCGGACGGGAAAGGGATGTCGGTGGGTTTCTTCGGTGACTACAGGGCCACGCGCCGTGACGAGCGGGAGCTGGGCGAGGGCGTCTGGCGCCGGGCCCACGACCGCTTCAAGCGGGGACTGGACCGGTACCACCAGATCCTCGAGTCCGTCCGGGATCCCGAGCTGCGCGCCGCGGCCGTCCCCGTGGCCAACGAGCTCGCGGAGCTGCTGCCGCGGGTGCGCGCCGTGTGCGCGGAGGCCCACTTCCGGGCACCCTCGCAGACCCAGGACATCCCGCACTCCACGGACGGCTACCTCTCGGACGTCCACCGCCAGCTCTCACGGGCAGGCAACTCCATGGCACAGACCGCCGAGGCCCTGACGATGGCACGGTTCGCCGCACCCCGGGCGGCGGCCGCCGCTGGCCCGACGTCGCTCGGCACGGCGGCCCGCGCGACGTCGACTCCCGGGGTGGGGTCGGTGCGGCGCCGCAGCGGCGTGGTGGAGGAGTACGTGGTGGCCGCGGAGGCCCTGATGGAGAAGCAGGGGCGCGCCCGCTCCTGACGTTCGGGCCCCGGCGCGGTCGAGTGCTCCTGCCAGGACCTTGCCGCTGGCTGGGAAGAGGCGGGGTGGCGCTCCCAGCCGTGATTTTTATAATGCGGCCGTGCGAATCCTAGTAGTGACCACCTGGTTCCCCACGGAGGAGAACCCCGCGTTCACCCCGTTCATCCCCCGGCACGTCGAGGCGATCGGCCGGGACCACGAGGTCCACGTGGTACACGTCCGTCTGCTGAACTCCGAGCCCGTCCGCTCCGCCACGGTCGGCGGCTTTCTCGTCTCCCGTGTCGGATGTGATCCTCGCCACCCTCTCTCCCTGGTGCGCACGGTGCGGGAGATCCGTCGCTGGGCGCGGTCCGCGGACCTCGTCCACACCATGGCCTTCTCCTCGACGCTGGTCGCCGCCGCGGCGGTGCGGGGGACACCGTGGGTCCACACGGAGCACTGGAACGGCGTCGTCCACCCAGACACCGTGGGCCCGCTGTGGGAGAGGACGGCCTGGCTGCGCCACGTCCTGCGGCTGCCCACCCTGGTCACGGGGGTCAGCTCCCTCGTCAACCGGGTGCTGCAGGACTTCGCGCGCCCCGGGCGGGTGCGCCCTCTGGGCAACGTGGTCGAGTTCGCCGGTGAGCCCCAGGAGAAGGGCCGTTCGGCGGACGAGGTCGCCCTGGTGGGTGTCGGCTCCCTGATTCCCCGCAAGGGGCCCGTCCTCGCGGTGGAGACTGTGGCCTGGCTGCGCGAGCACGGTGTGCGCGCATCGCTCGTGTGGGACGGCACCGGTCCGCTCCTGGAGGAGGCCCGCGCCCGCGCGCTGGCTCTCGGCGTCGAGCGGCACGTCGTGTTCAACGGGCACCGGGAGCCCGACGAGGTCCGTGACGACCTCGCGGCGGCGGACCTCTTCCTCCTGCCCACCCTGTCCGAGACGTTCTGCGTGGCGGCGGCCGAGGCGCTCGCCGCCGGGCGCCCCGTGGTGATGGGCGCCAGGGGTGGGCAGCGGGACTTCATCACGACGGCGAACGGGCGCCTCGTCGAGGAGCAGTCGCCCGAGGCGTACGGCCGGGCCGTCATGGAGGTGCTCTCGGGGGAGGGGATCGGCTCCCCGGACGAGCTCGCGGATGGGATCCGTGCCCGGTACGGCCCCGAGACCGTCGCGGACCAGGTGAGTGCGCTGTACGAGGAGGCGGTACGCCTGCACGGCGGTCGACGCACGTCCTGAGCGTGCAGGCCGGTGGGTGGTGGACGGTGCCCCGGTTGCTCCCGTGCCGTCGACGCCGGGCCGGCGGCAGGAGCGTCCGGGGCACCTGTTCGTCCCCTGATGGAGAGCCCCGGCAGCCCAGGCCGCGGTGCTCTCACCACGATGTTATAAAACACCGTTGCGCCCCGGAAGACGATGACTGCCCCGGAGTCCTTCCGTGACGTCCGCCGTGACGCGGGGCTTCCCTCCGCTGTCTCCCGCCGTCGCCCTCCGCCATGGCGGACGAGTGGTGACCAGAGGCCGAACGGTGGGACCGGCGCAGTGGTGGGCCGCGACGTCGTCCCCGGGACGGCGTTTTCCAGGCCTGCCCCGGCAAGGCGTCCCGGCCCCGACAGGCGGGGACTCATAGACTGGGCGCAGAGACCGAGCCGATCAAGGAGATCCATGCCCCACCGGAGCCCGAGCCCCTCACACACCCCCGAACGGGCCGGTGACGGGACGCTGCTCCGGGAGGGTCTCAGCTCCCAGGAGGTCGCCGAGCGGGTGGAGCTCGGGCTGACGAACGCGCAGCCCAACACCACCTCGCGCAGCCTGTGGGCCATCGTCCGCACCCACCTGTTCACCCTGTTCAACCTCGTGCTGGGGCTGTGCGGTGCCGTGGTGATCGCGCTCGGGCGCTGGCTGGACCTGCTGTTCCTCGTGGCGGCGGTGAGCAACGTGGTGATCGGCTTCGTGCAGGAGTTCTCGGCCAAGCGCCAGCTGGACAAGATCGCGCTGCTGCGCCGAGACCCCGCCAGCGTGCGCCGTGACGGCGAGGTCACCAAGGTTCCCCTCGAGGAGATCGTGCTGGACGACGTCCTGCTGCTCTCCCGCGGGGACCAGGTCCCGGCGGACGGCGAGGTGCTCGACTCGGACGGCCTGGACATCGACGAGTCCCTGCTGACCGGTGAGAACGACCCCGTGGTGAAGCAGCCCGGGGACAAGGTCCTCTCCGCCTCGAGCGTCACCAGCGGGTCCGGAACCGTGCGTGTCACGGCCGTGGGCGGGAAGTCCCACGCCTCCAAGCTCGCGAACGAGGCCCGGCAGTTCGCTCCCATCCGCTCCGAGCTGCGCGAGTCCCTCGCCCGGGTGGTCCGTTGGCTCACCATTGCCCTGGTCCCCATCATCGCGGTGGTGCTCAACGGCCAGATGCGCGCGGCCGGGGGCTGGCAGCACGCGTTCGACACCGGGGCGTGGCAGGACGCCCTCGTGGCCTCGGTGTCCTCCGTGGCCTCGATGGTGCCCCAGGGCCTCGCCCTGATGACGACGATCACCTTTGCCGTGGCCGCCGTGAAGCTGGCGCGCCAGGAGGTGCTGATCCAGGAGCAGCCCGCCGTGGAGGTGCTCGCGCGCGTGGACACTGTGTGCTTCGACAAGACCGGGACCCTGACCGAGGGCGGCGTCTCCTTCGACGCCGCCCGGAGCCTCACGCCGTCGGCCCCCGCCGACGATGCGCCCGCCGACGATGCGCCCGCCGACGACGCGCCCGTTGGCGACGTCGACGACGGCGCGGACCTCGCCGCGTCCCGCGCGGACGTGGTCGAACCGTCCTCGGAGGCCGCAGCCGCGCTCGGGTGGTTCGGCGCGGATCCGCACGCGAACCCGACGGCCGCCGCACTGGCGGAGGGCTTCGAGCACCCCAACCCGCACGAGCCGGTGGCGGTGCTGGGCTTCTCCTCCGCGAACCGCTTCTCCGGCGTGGAGTTTCCGGACTCCGGTGCCTGGATCCTGGGTGCCCCCGAGGTGCTGCTCGCGGACGCAGCGCATCGTGAGGCGAGGGAGCACGCTCAGGAGCTCGCGGCCGCCGGGATGCGCACGATGGTGCTCTCCCGTGCCGAGCACCTCGTCCTGGCGGAGCCGGGCAAGGACGGTCGCAGGCGCGCGGCCCAGGAGCTGCCCTCCGACGTGGAGCCGCAGCTGCTGCTGACCTTCCGGGAGCAGGTCCGCTCGGACGCCCGCGAGACGCTGGCGTACTTCACCGAGCAGGGGATCGACCTCAAGGTATTCTCCGGGGACAACCCCGCCACGGTGGCCGCCGCCGCCAGGATGGCCGGGATGGACGTCTCCCAGGGCGCGGTGGACGCCACCCAGCTGCCGGACGACGGCGAGGAGTTGCACCGCGCCGCGCTGGAGCACAGCGTGTTCGGCCGCGTGTCCCCGCACCAGAAGAAGAACATGGTGCTGGGCCTGCAGGAGGGCGGGCGCGTGGTCGCGATGACCGGTGACGGAATCAACGACGCCCTCGCGCTGAAGCACGCGGACCTCGGGATCGCCATGGGCAACGCCGCGCCGGCCACCAAGGCCGTCTCCCGTCTGGTGCTGCTGGACGGGCAGTTCTCGCGGCTGCCGTCCGTGCTCGCTGAGGGGCGGAAGATTATCGCCAACATCGAGCGGGTCACGCACCTGTTCCTCACCAAGACCGGGTTCTCGGTGCTGATGGGCGTGGTCCTGGGCCTGCTCGCCTGGACCTTCCCGTTCCTGCCCCGCCAGTACTCCACGGCGGACTTCCTGATGCTGGGCGCGCCGTCCTTCATCCTGGCGATGCTCCCCAACAGCCGCCGCTACGTCTCCGGCTACCTCAAACGGGCCCTGCACTTCTCCGTGCCGAGCGCCGTGGTCGTGGCGCTGTGCGTGGTGGGGCTGAACCTCTACGAGCGCACCGTGGACCACGCGAGCTCCACGCGGGAGTTCCAGACGTCGAGCTTCCTGGTGTTGGTGCTCGTGGGGCTGTGGATCCTGTGCGTGGGCTCCCGCCCGCTGACCCGGATCCGGCTGGCGCTCGTGGTTGCGATGTACGCGGGGCTCGTGCTGGTCGTGGTGGTCCCGCTCTCCCTGACGTACCACCAGTTCGAGGTGCCCCACGCCTCCCTGCTGTGGGCCTCGCTCGCCTTCGCGTTCGTGGGTTCCGTGCTCGTGGAGATCAACTTCCGGGTGCACACGCGGTGGCTGCGGCGCACGCAGCCCGCGGCCTTCGAGGCGGCTGCCCGGGCCGAGTAGGCCTTGGGCTCCAGTCACGACGGCGTTCGGCGGGGGCGTCCCGTCCCGTGGAGGCCACCGAAGCTGTGGAGACCGCCGCAGCGGTTCGGCGCACGGGGATGGCCGCGAGGCCTGGCCGCGAAACGGGAGAGGCCCCGTCACCTGGTGGTGACGGGGCCTCTGCGGAGCCGCCTGCCGGAATCGAACCGGCGACCTATTCATTACGAGTGAATCGCTCTACCGACTGAGCTAAGGCGGCGTGACCGGGGATGCGAGAACCCCAGATGCACGCCGAAACAGTATCAGATCGCGGCGCGGCACCACCAATCAGCTGCCCGCCCCAGCGGGCCTCAGCTCGCGTCGCACACGGCCCCCTCATCGGGCAGGGCGCCGTTCAGGAGGTAGCCGTCCACGGCGCGGGTCACGCACGTACTGCCCGAGGTGTAGGCGGTGTGGCCGTAGCCCTCGTGAGTGAGCAGTCGGGCCTCGCCGAGCTGCTTCACCAGGGACTGCGCCCACGGGTAGGGCGTGGCCGGGTCGTGGGTGGTGCCCACCACGAGGGCGGGGGTCTCCGTGTCCGCGTGGTAGTCCGTCAGCGGGGTCACGGGCCGGTCCGGCCACCCCTGGCACGCGGCGCCACCGTAGCCGAGGTAGGGGCCGAACGTGGGGGCCTTGGTGGCCATCTCCTGGGCGGCGTCGGCCATCTGCGCGTCGCTGACGTCGGTGGAGTCCGCGTCCAGGCAGCTCACCGCGGTGAAGGCCATGGACACGTTGCTCGTGTACTTCCCGGAGGAGTCGCGACCGTGGTTGGAGTCCGAGAACGCCATGAGGGCGTCGTACTTCCCGTCGAACGCCTCCTGCAGGGCAGTGTTGAGCTGCGGGTAGCCCGCGGTCGAGTAGAGGGGCACCAGGATCCCCTCCAGCGCGTTGGTGGCCGTCAGCGTGCGCCCGTCGGACACGGTGGTGTGTCCCTCGGAGACCTTCCGCAGCATCTCCCGCATCTTCGTCATCCCGGCGTCCACGTCGTCCTCGCCCACGGCGCACCCCCGGGTGTTCTCCTGGCAGTCCGCCACGAAGCGCCGCAGGTTGTCCTCGAACCCCTCCGCCTGGGCCAGCGCGGAAGCACGCTCGTCGAGGGTCGGGTCCACGGCGCCGTCGAGCACCATGCGTCCCGTGCGCGCGGGAAACAGGTGCGCGTACGTGGCGCCGATCTCCGTGCCGTAGGAGAAGCCCAGGTAGTGCGTCACGGGCTGGCGCAGCACGGCGCGCAGGACGTCCAGGTCCTTCGCCACGCTCTGGGTGTCCATGTGGGAGACCACGGCGGAGGAGCTGCGGTGGCACTTCTCGCCGATCTCCCGCGACGTCGAGCGGACCTCGTCCAGGGACTCCTTGGCGGGGTCGAACGCCGGCTCCTGCCGCCACTCGTCCATCTCGCGGTCCGAGAGACAGCGGATGCCGTCCGACCGGCCGACCCCGCGCGGGTCGAAGCCCACCAGGTCGAACTCCTTGCGCACTTCCTTGGACGTGAAGTAGTCCGTGGAGGCCATCATGTCCACGCCGGAGCCGCCCGGCCCACCGGGGTTGAGGAACAGGGCGCCCTCGGGCGAGGAACCGGTGGCCTGCAGCCGGGCGATCTCCACCTGCGTGTTCCCTCCGGACGGGTTCGCGTAGTCCACGGGGACCGTGACCGCCGCGCACTGGACGTCCTCCGGCAGCTGCTGGCCCTCGCTGGTGGTGCCGCAGCCAGCCCAGTCGAGGGACTGCGTGTAGTAGGACTCCAGCGCAGGGTCCGCGCTCGCCGTGACGTCGGGGTCCGCGGACCCCCTGGCCTCCTGGGGACCGCCCCCGGAGCAGGCCGTGAGGAACAGGGCGACGGCGCCGAGCAGCACGGCGGCGCGGCGGGGACGGGAGTTGTGCACGGGGTCCTCTCGGGGGGGGGTCAGACGATGGAGACCATCATGGCCTCGAACGCGAGCTGGGCACTCACGTTGGTGCGGATGCGCTGCCGGGTCTCGCTGATCACGTCGATCTTCTCAAGCGTCTGCTCCGCGGACGAGTTCGTCGCGTAGCCCCGGATCTGTTCCCCCAGGTGCTCGTTGACCAGGGGCATCCCGGTGCCCAGCTGGACGCTCAGCACGTCCCGGTAGAACGTGGTCAGGTCGATCAGGAACCGGTCCAGGGTGTCAGTCTGGATCCTGCGGGAGCGCCTCTTCTGGTCCCCCTCCAACCGGTTCAGCGCACCGCGGATGGCCGGTGGCACGCGGCCGGTCTCCGGGGCGCCCATGGACACGAGCAGCTGGGCTCGCTCCTGGTCGTTGCGGGCCTCCGCGTCCGCCGCGGACTCGTCCACCGCCAGTCGGTGCAACCGGTCCGCGGCGCGGACGGCCTGGGTGACCCCATGCATGGACAGGGGCAGCGAGACCACCTCCTGGCGGCGCGTGCGGGCGTCCTCGTACAGGGCGAGGCGGGTGGCCACACCCACGTGGCACTGTGCGAGCCGCGCGCACTGCAGAGCGCGCTGCTCCGGCACACCGTGGCGCGCCACGAGCAGCCGGGCGACGTCCTGCGCGGAGGGAACCTTCAGCGTCACCGCCCGGCAGCGCGAACGGATGGTCACGAGCACGTCCATGGGGGACGGTGCGCACAGCAGCCAGATGGTGTGGGGAGGTGGCTCCTCGATGCTCTTGAGCATCACGTTGGAGGTGCGCTCCGTCATACGATCCGCGTCCTCCACGATCATGATGCGCCACGAGCCCACCGAGGGGCGGTCCTGCGCCTTGACCACGAGTTCGCGGGCTTCCTCGATGCTGATCTGCGGATTCTCGGTGACGAAATTGGTGACGTCCGCGTGCGTGCCGGCGAAGGCGGTGCGGCACGCGTGGCATTGGCCGCACCCGGTGCCGCGCTCGCACAGCAGGGCGGCGGCGAGGGCACGCGCGGCGGTCGAGCGCCCGGAGCCGGGCGGCCCCGTGAACAGCCAGGCGTGGGTGGGGTCCTTGTCGCGCGCCGCGCGCTGCAGCTGCTCGACGACGCGCGGCTGGCCCACCACCTCGTCCCACACGCTCATCCGGCCACCTCGTCACGCACGGGAACCACGCAGCGCACGCGGTCGAGCACCAGCTCCGCGATCCGCTCCGGGGGCTGGGCGGCGTCGAGCACGAGGTAGCGCTCCGGCGCCCGCTCGGCGAGCCGACGGAAGGTGGCGTTCACGGCGTCGTGGAAGGCCCTGGCCTCGGACTCCATGCGGTCCGCGGCCAGTCCCCGCAGGCCGCGCCGGGCCTCTGCGGTGTCCTGGTCCACGTCCAGCACCACGGTGAGGTCCGGTACGAGCCCGCGCAGCGCCCACTCGTTGAGCTGGAGCACGCGCTCCACGCCGAGCCCGCGGCCCGCTCCCTGGTACGCCACGGAGGAGTCCACGAACCGGTCGCAGACCACCACCTCCCCGCGCTGCAGGGCCGGGCGGATCAGACGCGCCACGTGGTCCGCGCGCGCCGAGGCGAAGAGCAGCGCCTCGGTCTCCGCGTCCACGGGGGCGTGGGCGGGATCGAGCACGAGGGAGCGCACCGACTCCGCCAGGGGGGTGCCACCGGGTTCGCGCGTGCACGTGACGGTGGCGCCGGGCTCGCGCAGGGCCCTGGTGAGCGCCGCGACCTGGGTGGACTTGCCGGCGCCGTCACCGCCTTCGAACACGATGAGCGCCCCGCGCGTTGTTTGCTTCACGCGCACCACTGTAGCCACCGGTCCGGACACCCACAGCGGACGGTGCGGGGTGGGCAGGGCGCACCGCACGGTGGGCCGCCGCCGGGCCGGACGGGGCCGGACTAGGGTGGAGGGATGCGAAAAGACACCGTGGTGGTTGCCGGCGGGCGCCCCGCACACGAGCACGACGCCCCCGTGAACCCTCCCGTGGTGCTGACCTCCACCTACCGGGGGGTGGGTGAGGTCGCGGACACGGATCGTTCCTACGCCCGGCAGACCAACCCCACGTGGGAGGCCTTCGAGGAGGTGCTCGCCGCGCTCGAGGAGTCCCCGTGCCCCGCGCTGTCCTACGCGTCCGGGCTCGCGGCCATCACCGCCGCGCTCACGCTCGTACCCGTGGGCGGCACGCTCGTGCTGCCGCGGCACAGCTACCAGGGAAGCATGCAGCTCGCCCGGGCGTGGGAGCAGCGCGGGATCTTCTCCGTGCGCACCGTGGACGTCGCGGACACCGGCGCCACCCTGGACGCCCTCGACGGCGCCGACATGCTGTGGATCGAGAGCCCCACCAACCCCATGCTGGAGGTCGCGGACCTGCCCGCTCTGCTGAGCGGTGCGCGGCAGCGGGGCGTGCTCACGTGCGTGGACAACACCTTCGCCACGCCCCTGCTGCAGCGGCCCCTGACCCTCGGCGCGGACCTCGTGGTGCACTCGGCCACCAAGTACATCGCGGGGCACTCGGACGTGCTGATGGGCGCGGTGCTGTGCGCCACGCCGGAGCTGCGCGAGCGGCTGCACGCCCAGCGCACCCTCGAGGGCGCCGTTCCCGGCCCGTTCGAGGCGTGGCTCGCCCTGCGCGGTGTGCGCACCCTGGCGCTGCGCGTGGAGCGCTCCATGGCCAGCGCCGCGGAACTCGCCCGCAGGCTCTCGGAGCACCCGGCCGTGGCGGAGGTCCGCTACCCGGGCCTGCCGCAGGATCCCGGCCACGAGCGGGCCGCGGCCCAGATGGCCGGCGGCTTCGGGTCGGTGGTCTCGGTGGTCCTCGACGACGACGCCGCCGCGGCCGAGCGCCTCGTCGCCGGGCTGCGCGTGTGGACCCCGGCCACCTCGCTGGGCGGTGTGGAGTCCCTCGTGGAGCGGCGGCGGCGCCATCCGGAGGAGCCCGCCAGCGTGCCGGAGTCCCTGCTGCGGCTGTCCGTGGGGATCGAGAACGTGGAGGACCTCTGGGAGGACCTGCTGCCCGGGCTCGACGCGCTCGCGGATCGGTAGACTGCTCCCGTGACTTCCTACCCCTGGGCCCTCGTACTGGCGAACTACCTGGACTACGCCATCACCCTGGTGGTGGCGGTGCTCGCGCTGCTTGCCGCGCTGGACTGCGTGCGCCGTTCCGCGGTGCAGTTCGAACGCGCCTGGAAGCGCACCAAGACGTTCTGGCTGGCCCTCACCGGCGGTGCCGCCGTGGTCTCGGTGTTCAGCGCGGTCTTCTCCACGCTGCAGCTCGTGAGCTTCGGTGTTCCTCGCTCGGGCTCGCTGATCCTCATGCTCGTGGCCGCCACGATCGCGGGCGTGTACTTCGCGGACGTGCGACCCGCCGTGGCGGGGGAGTCCCGCAACCCCGGCCGCTGGTAGGGCCCGGAGCGTCGAACCTCAGGAGGGGGCGACGGCGTCCCAGGACACCGTGAGCTCCCCGAGCCGCCACCGCCGCGGCCCGTGCATGACGGGCCACCCGCCGGCCTTCAGGTCCTGGCACGTGGCGATCCAGCGTCGGCGCGGACCGAACGGGGACAGCGCGGCGTTGACGGACCACGCGGCGTCGGCGGCGGCCAGGAAGTCGTGCACGCGCTCGCCGGGCACGTTGCGGTGGATCAGGATCTTGGGCAGCCGCGCCGCCACGTCCGACGGCAGGGCGTAGCTGCCCGGGCGCATGCTCACGGTGAACGTCTGCGGCCCCTGCGCCGTGACACAGATCCAGGTGGCCAGCCGCCCGATCTCGTCGCACGTCCCGTCCATCAGCACTCCGCCCGGCGCGAGCCGTGAGCACGCGAGCTCCCAGGCACCGGGCACCTCCTCCACGGGGTACTGCCGCAGCACGTTGAAGGCCCGCACGAACACGGGCCTGCGCGGACCGGTGGGGATCTCGAAGCCGCCGCGCCGGAACTCGAGACCCGGGCGGGTGTGGACCCGGGCGGCGTCGACCCGTTGCGGGTCGATCTCCACCCCCACGAGCGTCACGTCCTGGCGCACCGTGCGGGCGCGCTGCAGCAGCTCCACGGTGGTCACGGGGGCCGCGCCGAAGCCGAGGTCCACAAGCAGCGGATCCTGCGCGCGGCGCAGCAGCGGTGCGAGCACTCCGGTGAGGTAGCGGTCCGCGCGGCGCAACCGGTTGGGGTTGGTGGTGCCGCGGGTGATGGACCCCACGGGGCGGGACTGGGCTGGCACACGCACACTGTACTGGCACCGGGTCCGCTGCCGGGCGACACCCGTTCCCCCTGCGCGCGCGGGGTGGGACAATGGGGGCATGGCTAACGATTCAGTGACCCACAAGCTCATCCTCCTGCGCCACGGCCAGTCCGAGTGGAACGAGAAAAACCTCTTCACCGGCTGGGTGGACGTGCCGCTCACCGACAAGGGCCGCGCCGAGGCCACGCGGGGCGGTGAACTGATCGCGGAGAACGACCTGCTGCCGGACGTGGTCCACACGTCCCTGCTGCGCCGCGCCATGAACACCGCCAACCTCGCGCTCGACGCCGCGGACCGCCTCTGGATCCCCGTCAAGCGCTCCTGGCGTCTCAACGAGCGCCACTACGGCGCCCTGCAGGGCAAGAACAAGGCGGAGATCCGCGAGGAGTACGGCGAGGAGCAGTTCATGACCTGGCGCCGCTCCTACGACACCCCGCCGCCCGCCATCGACGACTCCTCCGAGTGGTCCCAGGCCGGGGACCCCCGGTACGCGGACGTCGTGGACCTGCCCCGCACCGAGTGCCTCAAGGACGTCCTCGAGCGCTTCCTGCCCTACTGGGACGAGCAGATCGTCCCGGACCTGCAGGCTGGCAAGACCGTCCTCGTGGCTGCGCACGGCAACTCCCTGCGGGCGCTCGTGAAGCACCTGGACGGCATCTCGGACGACGACATCGCCGGACTGAACATCCCCACGGGCATTCCGCTGTACTACGAGCTGGACGGGAACTTCCGCCCCGTCACCGCCGGTGGCCGCTACCTGGACCCGGACGCTGCCGCCGAGTCCATCAAGGCCGTGGCGAACCAGGGTAAGAAGTAGTCCTTCGCCCGACAACGCGGAATCCCCGTCACCCCACGTGGGGTGACGGGGATTCCGTCGTCGTGGCCGGGATGGGCCGGGATGGGGTGGCGTCGCGGACCGAGCTCGCGGTCCGGTGGGCGTGCCGGGCGCCGGGAGGGGGCGACGTCGCCGCGTCACCGGACGCCGCGCCGTCGCCCGCCGCGTCACTCGCCGGCGTCGGTGCCGATGTGGCCGTGGCCGGTGGGGCGGGAGTCGGTGGCGGGGGCCCAGTCGCCGGTGACCAGGTAGGAGACCTTGCGGGCCACGGAGACGCCGTGGTCACCGATCCGCTCGAGGTAGCGCGAGGCGAGGGTGACGTCCACGGCGGTGGGCACCGAGGAGTTCCAGCTGGGGTCCGCGAGCATCTCGAAGACCTGCTGGTGCTTGACGTTGAGCTCGGACTTCAGGGCGAAGATCTCGTCCGTCTCACTGATGTCGCGGTCCTCCAGCGCCGTGATCACGCGGGCGATGAGCTTGAGGTCGATGTCGAACATCTGCTCGAAGTGACCCCGCATGGACTCCGGGAGCACGGGCTCCGGGAAGCGCAGGCGGGCAAGCTGCGCGAGGTGCCGGGCGAGGTCGCCCATGCGCTCCAGCGAGGCGCTCATGCGCAGCGCACCCACGATCATGCGCAGGTCCGAGGCCACGGGGGACTGCAGGGCGAGGATGTCGATCGAGCGCTCATCCAGGTCGTTCTGCAGGAAGTCGATCCGGGCGTCGTTGGAGATGACCTCCTCCGCCACCTGGATGTCTGCGTCGAGGAAGGCCGTGCGGGCGCTGCCGAGGGCCTGCTGCACGAGCGTGGCGATCTGGATCAGCTCTTCGCCGACCTGGTGGAGTTCAGCCTGGAAAACCTTGCGCACAGGGCGTCCTTTCGTTCAGGGCAATTCTTGGTCCCAGAGCTTACGCGTCCAGGAGGGCACGGCTGCCACCGGGGGAGACGGCACGACGGATTCGCACACCTCCGCCCAGGTTCACAGGCGGGAGTGAACGCGCCACCATGCCCAGGTGAACGTTGGCTGAACCACCGCGCTGCGGGCAGGGATCCCGGGCCCCGCCGCGGATCCGGGCGTCTAAGCTGGCACCGTGAGCGAGACGACGATTGCCCTGCTGGCCGGGTTCATCGGTTTCCTGCTCGGCATCAGCGGGCTGATCGCCGTGCGGGCAAGCCAGCGCCGTCGCCACTTCCTCGCGGACGTCCAGGAGCCCACACTGCCCGAGGGCACCGCGGAGATCCTCGCGGCTCTGGGCCTGGCGTACGTGGTGGTCGACGGCGTGGACGGAGTCGTGAAGGCCTCTCCCGCCGCGTACGCCTACGGTCTCGTGCGCGGGCACACCGTGGTTCACGACGAGCTGCTGGAGATGGTGCGCAGCACCCGGCGCAACGGAGTGGTCGAGGAGAGGCGCCTCGAGCTCTCGCGGGGCCAGCTGCAGCGGGGCTCCATCGTGCTGGACATGCGCGTGGTGACCATCGCGGACGAGTACATCCTGCTGCTCGCGGACGACCAGACCGAGATCGTGCGGGCCCAGTCCATCCGCAACGACTTCGTGGCCAACGTCTCCCACGAGCTGAAGACCCCCGTGGGCGCCGTCAGCCTGCTCTCCGAAGCCATCGAGGACGCCGCCGAGGACCAGGACGCCGTGCGGCACTTCGCCGCGAGCCTGCAGCGGGAGTCCGCCCGGCTGAGCGCGATGGTGCAGGACATCATCGAGCTCTCCAGACTGCAGGGCACGGACGTTGTCGCCAAGGGCACGGCGGTGGACGTCAACCGCACCGTGCAGGAGGCCGTGGAGCGCAGCAGGCTCGCCGCGGAGAGCAGGAACATCTCCCTGAAGGTGGGGGGCCACGTGCAGATCCCTGTGTTCGGGGACCCGGACATGCTGGTGACGGCGGTGCGCAACCTGATCGACAACGCCGTGCGATACTCGCCGGAGGACACCCGCGTGGGTGTGGGGCTGCGGGAGCGCGGGGGAATGGTGCAGGTCACGGTCACGGACCAGGGCCCGGGGATCTCCGATGCGGAGCAGGACCGGATCTTCGAGCGCTTCTACCGGGTGGACAGCGCGCGCTCCCGCCAGACCGGCGGCACGGGGCTGGGGCTGAGCATCGTCAAGCACGTCATGGCACAGCACGGCGGGGAGGTCTCCGTGTGGTCGCAGCCGGGGCGGGGCTCCACGTTCACGCTGCTGCTGCCGCCCATGGACGACCCCGAGGACCAGGCGGAGCCCGCGAGCGGCGGGCGACGCGACGATCGAGTGGAGGAACGCGCGTGACCCAGATTCTCATGGTGGAGGACGAGGAGTCCCTGAGCGACCCGCTGGCCTACCTGCTGGGCCGTGAGGGCTTCGACGTGAGCGTCGTCGCGGACGGGATCAGCGCCGTCGCCGAGTTCGACAGGGCCGGCGCGGATCTCGTGCTGCTGGACCTCATGCTGCCGGGGCAGTCCGGCACCGAGGTGTGCAAGCAGATCCGGCAGCGCTCGAGCGTT
Organism: Kocuria sp. HSID17590; assembly: GCF_003989485.1. Lineage (NCBI taxonomy): Bacteria > Bacillati > Actinomycetota > Actinomycetes > Micrococcales > Micrococcaceae > Kocuria > Kocuria sp. HSID17590. Next base: position 60,120 of record NZ_RBMB01000013.1, read on the forward strand.
CCGATCATCATGCTCACCGCCAAGGACGCGGAGATCGACAAGGTTGTGGGCCTGGAGCTCGGGGCGGACGACTACGTGACCAAGCCCTACTCCTCCCGGGAGCTCGTGGCCAGGATCAGGGCGGTGCTGCGCCGCAGGGCCGAGCCCGAGGAGCTGCTCACCGCCACGGTCTCGGCCGGGCCCGTGCGCATGGACGTGGAGCGCCACGTGGTGCACGTGGGCTCCGAGACCGTGGCCATGCCGCTGAAGGAGTTCGAGCTGCTCGAGATGCTGCTGCGCAACGCCGGCCGCGTGCTCACCCGCGGGCAGCTGATTGACCGGGTGTGGGGCTCCGACTACGTGGGGGACACCAAGACCTTGGACGTCCACATCAAGCGGCTGCGCTCCAAGGTGGAACCGGATCCGTCCTCACCGCGGCACATCGTCACCGTGCGGGGTCTCGGGTACAAGTTCGAGCCGTGAGCCGGTGCGGGCACGAGAAGAGGACCGTGACCTTTGGGGTCACGGTCCTCTTCTCGTCAGGCGAGAGGGCCGGGAGCGGTCAGTGACCGCCCTCGGCCTTCTCCGCGTTCGGTGTGTTGGAGGGGTTCGCCGGGGTGGAGGGCACGCCGCCGGGCATGAAGCTCGCGTAGCGGGGGTAGGTGTAGTCCAGAACGGGCACCGAGACGGTCTCGTCGTCGCTGCCGGCGCGGAAGGTGGTGTCCACCATCAGACCCGGGTTGGCGCCGGCACGCTCGAGCATCACGGGCTCCGACTTCTCCAGGACGACCTCCTTGTTGGCGGGAACGTCGATCTTCACCGTGGAGCCGCTCGCGTCCATGGTGAGGGTCTGCGCGGCATCGTCGTTGTTGATGACCGTGCCGAGCACGCGGCCCTCGGAGTTGGCGTCCTTGGCGACCACCAGGACGTTGCGCAGCTTGAGGTCCCCGAGGTCCATCTGGATGCCGTCCGCCGGGGCGAAGCTGTCCGTGGTGGCCTGCGGGCTGATGTACGCGCAGCCGCTTACGCTGGTCAGGACGGCAAGCGCCGCCGCACCCAGTCCGAGGTGCTGCAACTTCTTGTGGGCGGCGTTCTTCACGGCACGAACTCCTCGGGCTCTCTGACAGCGTGTGGCAATTTGAGGTCAGTCTATCGGTTTGGCCACGGATCGTCTGCATCCCGGGCTCGTCCGTGGCGCGGCTCGGCGGCTGTGCGGGGCCGCAGGCCCGGCGTTCGAGGGGCGTCCCAGCACAGGGTGGCGAATCATACACCGTGGTAGACTTGGTGGGCTGAAAGGGGTTTGTGCATGGTATTTGAGGTTGGCGAAACGGTTGTCTATCCGCACCACGGTGCTGCAACCATCGAGGAGATCAAGACTCGCACCATCAAGGGCGAAGAGAAGATGTACCTCCGGCTCAAGGTCACCCAGGGAGACCTGATGATTGAGGTTCCCGCGGAGAACGTGGACCTCGTGGGCGTCCGGGATGTCGTGGACGAGGACGGCCTCAAAGAGGTCATCGCGGTGCTGCAGGCCCAGGACGCCGAGGAGGCCTCCAACTGGTCCCGCCGTTACAAGGCCAACCTCGAGAAGCTTGCCTCCGGGGACGTCCTGAAGGTCGCGGAGGTCGTGCGCGACCTCTGGCGTCGCGACCGCGGCAAGGGACTCTCCGCTGGCGAGAAGCGCATGCTGACCAAGGCCCGGCAGATCCTCACCTCCGAACTGGCCCTGGCCAAGAAGGTCGACGAGGAAGAGGCGGAGAAGCGCCTGGACGACATCCTGTCGGCCGCCTGAGCCACCCTCTCCTCTCCTGATGAGACACCCTGATGTTGCGAGCCCGTCCACTGCGGACGGGCTCGCCGTCGTCGTGGTGGCCGCCGGCTCCGGCACGCGGCTGGGGTACGGGATGCCCAAGGCGCTCGTCCCCGTGGCAGGCAGACCCCTGCTCGCCCACGCCCTGCGCACCGTGCGTGAGGCACTGCCCGCCGCGGCCGTCGTCGTCACCGTGCCGGAGGGGGACACCGAGCTAAGCTCGCTCGCCCGTGCCGTGGGAGCGCGAGCGGTGACGGGCGGCGCCACCCGTGCGCAGTCCGTGGCCCGCGCTCTCGCGCAGCTGCCGGAGAACACGGAGCACGTCCTGGTGCACGACGCCGCCCGCTGTCTCACCCCGCCCGTCGTCTTCGCGCGCGTGGTCGCCGCCCTTCACAACGAGGCCTCGGCGGTTGTGCCCGTCACGCCCGTCACGGACACGGTGCGCGGCGTGGACGAGGCCGGTGCGAGCACCGGGACCGTGGACCGCGCGGGCCTGCGGTCCGTGCAGACCCCCCAGGGCTTCGACCGCGCCCTGCTCGTGAGGGTCAACGCGGCTGCCGGCCTGCTTCCGGTGGAGTGCGAGGCGGACGCGGCCTCGACCCCGGGTCCCGAGGGCATCACGGACGACGCCAGTCTCGTGGAGCGCCACGCCCCCGAGCACACGGTGTACTTCGTCGAAGGCCACGAGGAGTCCTTCAAGGTCACCCGTCCCCTGGACCTGCTGCTCGCACGGGCAGTGGTGGCGGCCCGCTCCGGCGTGGAACGGAGAGAATGAGCGCATGAGCACCTTGAGCCCCCTTCCGTACCCCCTCCCCCTGACCGGCATCGGCGTGGACGTCCACGCGTTCGGCCCGGAGGGGACCCCCCTGTGGATCGCAGGGCTCCTGTGGCCCGGCGAGCGCGGTCTGAGCGGGCACTCGGACGGGGACGTCGTGGCGCACGCGGCCGCGGACGCTCTGTTCTCTGCAGCCGGGGTGGGGGACCTCGGCGCCCACTTCGGCACGGACCGTCCGGAGATGGCGGGGGCCTCCGGCGTCGCGATCCTCTCCGAGGCCGTGCGCACCGTGACCACGGCCGGCTTCCGGGTGGGCAACGTGTCCGTGCAGCTGATCGGCAACCGGCCCAGGTTCGCACCCCGGCGCGAGGAGGCCGCCGCCGTGCTCACGGAGGCGGCCGGTGCTCCTGTGCACCTGAGCGCCACCACCACGGACGCCCTCGGCCTCACGGGCCGCGGGGAGGGTATCGCGGCGATCGCCACGGCCCTCGTGCTGCCGGCCTGAACGTCGGGCCCGTCCAAACGTGCCGAGCACCTGGACGTGCCGTCGGTCCGCACGCCCCGACCGCCTGAACGTCCCCGCCATCTGGACGTACCGCTGGTCCGCCTGTCCGGACGTCCTGGGCGTCCGGCGTCACGGGCCGCACGGGCGTCCCCGTTAGACTGGTCCGGTGACTCTGCGCTTCTACGACACTGCGTCCGCGACCACCAGGGACTTCGTCCCCGTGCACCCCGGCGAGGCCGGGCTGTACTACTGCGGTGCCACGGTGCAGGGGGCGCCGCACATCGGACACGTGCGCTCCGCTCTCGTCTTCGATGTCCTGGCCCGGTGGCTGCGCTTCCGCGGCTACCGCGTGACCACGGTGCGCAACGTCACGGACATCGACGACAAGATCCTCGCCAACTCGGCGGCCTCCTATCAGGAGGGCTTCACCGGAGAGCACCCGCTGGAGCAGTGGTGGGCGCTGGCCTACCGGTTCGAGGGGGTCTTCGGACGGGCCTACGCCGCGCTGGGGATCGACCGGCCCACCTACGAGCCGCGGGCCACGGGGCACGTCCCGGAGATGCACGCCCTGATCCAGGAGCTGGTCGACGCCGGGCACGCGTACCCAGCCCTCGACGATTCCGGGGACGTCTACTTCGACGTCCGCTCCTGGCCCCGCTACGGGGAGCTCACCCGGCAGCGGGTGGAGGACATGCAGGACGCCCCGGACGCTGATCCCCGGGGCAAGCGGGATCCCCGTGACTTCGCCCTGTGGAAGGGGCGCAAGGAGGGCGAACCCCTCACGGCGTCGTGGGACTCCCCCTGGGGCAGGGGCCGTCCGGGCTGGCACCTGGAGTGCTCGGCGATGGCCCACAAGTACCTGGGCGCGCACTTCGACATCCACGGCGGCGGGCTGGACCTGCGCTTCCCGCACCACGAGAACGAGCTGGCCCAGTCCACGGCGGCCGGGCGGGAGTTCGCGAACTTCTGGCTGCACAACGGGCTCGTGACGTACCAGGGCGAGAAGATGTCCAAGTCCATCGGCAACACCGTCTCGCCGGAGGCCATGCTCGAGCAGGCGCGCCCGCTCGCCGTGCGCTACTACCTGGGACAGGCGCACTACCGGTCGGTGCTGGACTACCGGCCCACGTCCCTGCAGGAGGCCACCGCCGCCGTCGAGCGCGTCGAGGCGGTCCTGGTCGCCGCGCTCCGCGCCGGACTCGCGCTGGACTGGACCCCGCAGGACGTGCCCGAGGCGTTCTCGGAGGCCATGGACGACGACCTCAACGTCCCCCGGGCGCTCGCCGCGCTGCACGAGTCGGTGCGCGCCGCCAACTCGGCACTCGCCGGTCCGGAGCCGGCGTCGGCGCGGTCCGCGGTCGCGGCCGTCGCGGGGATGAGCGACGTCATGGGCCTGCTGCAGCTGATGGACCTGGACGGCCCACAGGACGCCGACGGCGCGGAGCACCGCGCGCTCGACTCGCTCGTGCAGGACCTCCTGGTCCAGCGCGCGGCCGCGCGGGAGGCGAAGGACTGGGCCCTGGCGGACACGATCCGGGACCGGCTGGCGGCCGCAGGCGTCGTCGTGCAGGACGGCCCCCAGGGCGCGGAGTGGTCCGTGTGCTCCTGACGCTGACCTAAACTGGAGCGAAATCGCCGACCACCCCGGGGCGGCCCCGTGCCGTGACCCGTGACAGACACGGAGTGCTGACCCATGGCCCAGAACAACCGAGCCGGAGCCGTCCGCAAGAAGAAGAAGGGCGCGGTCGTCGGCAGCGGCGGTCAGCGCCGCAAGGGCCTCGAGGGCAAGGGCCCCACGCCCAAGGCCGAGGACCGCGTCTACCACAAGGCGTACAAGGCCAAGCAGGCTGCAGCCCGCAGGCAGCAGAGCTCCCACGGCAGGTCCCAGCGCTCGGGTGGCGGGCCCATCAAGGAGGACCTCGTGACCGGGCGCAACTCGGTGCTCGAGGCCCTGCGCGCGGGCGTTCCCGCGAAGACGCTGTTCGTGGCGACCAAGATCGAGGTGGACGACCGCGTCAAGGACATCCTGCAGCTGTGTGCCGAACGCCAGGTGCCCACGCTGGAGGCCTCCCGCTCGGAGCTGGACCGTCTCTCCGCGGATGCCATCCACCAGGGCGTGGTGCTGCAGGTTCCCCCGTACGAGTACCCGGACGCGGACGAGCTCGCGAGCTCCCTGATGGCACGCCGCGACGAGAGCCACCCACCTCTGCTGGTGGCGGCGGACGGCATCACGGACCCGCGCAACCTCGGCGCGATCATCCGCAGCGTCTCCGCGTTCGCAGGAGACGGCGTGATCCTTCCCGAGCGCCGCTCGGCGGGCGTCACGGCCACGGCCTGGAAGACCAGCTCCGGTGCCGCCGCACGCGTTCCCGTGGCCAAAGCCACGAACCTCACCCGCACTCTCGAGAACTGCAAGAAGCAGGGTTACTTCGTGGTGGGCCTGGACGGCGGCGGGGACATGTCCCTGCCGCAGCTCGAACTGGCGACAGAGCCCCTCGTGGTGGTCGTCGGCTCCGAGGGCAAGGGCCTCTCCCGGCTCGTCACCGAGCACTGCGACGCAATCGTCTCCATTCCCATCGAGTCCGCCATGGAGTCGCTCAACGCGTCCATGGCCGTGGGGATCACGCTGTACGAGATCGCGCGTCGCCGTGCAAGCGCGTAGCCACCCGCTGGGGGTCCACCCCTCGCCGTCCGGTGACGGCACCGCCAACGTGGCGGTCTACGCCCCCGGGCTGGACGAGGTGGACCTGGTCTTCGCCCGGCCGGGCGAGTCCTGGCAGCGGCTGCGCCTGGACGGCGTGAACCACGGAATCCACTACGCCACAGTGCCCCGGCCCCGGGGCGTGGCCTCGCTGAGCATGAGCGCTCAGGAGCTCGCGCGCGACGTGTCCCCTGCCATGCCGGCGGGCACCCGCTACGGGTTCGTCCCGGCCCGGGCGCACGGCACCCCCGTCCCGGACCCGGCGCTGGAACCGGTCCTGCTGGACCCCTATGGAAGGGGACTGACCCGCGTGGCCCCGCCGGGCGACGTTGTGGACCCCGGTCCGGACGCCTACGGCGGGATGTACGTCAGCGAGGTCGTGGCGCAGGACCACGAGTGGCACGACGAACCCCGCCCCGCCCACCCCTGGCGGGACACCGTGATCTACGAGGCGCACGTCAAGGGCCTCACCATGCTCCACCCGGAGATCCCCCACGAGCTGCGCGGCACGTACGCCGGGCTCGGGCACCCGGCGGTGCTCGAGCACCTGCGTGGGCTGGGGGTCACCGCCGTGGAGCTGCTGCCGGTGCACGCGCACCTGGACGAGGCGCACCTCACGGCCAACGGACTCACGAACTACTGGGGCTACAACACCCTGGGCTTCTTCGCCCCGCACGCCTGCTACGCCACGCGCGCGGCCCAGCAGGCGGGGCCCACCGCGGTGCTGGACGAGTTCAAGGACATGGTGGACGCCCTGCACCGCGCCGGGCTGCAGGTCTACCTGGACGTCGTGTACAACCACACGGCCGAGGGCGGTCCGGACCAGCGGGCCTACTGCTGGCGGGGGCTGGGTGAGGGCGAGTACTACCGGCACGACGAGCACGGCAACTACGTGGACGTCACCGGCTGCGGCAACTCCGTGAACTTCGCAGACGCACAGGTGGTGCGGATGACCCTGGACTCACTGCGGTATTGGGTGGAGGAGTGCCACGTGGACGGCTTCCGCTTCGACCTCGCGCCGGAGCTCGGCCGGGACGAGCACCACCACTTCACCCGCAACCACCCGTTCTTCGTGGCCGTGGCCGCGGATCCGGTGCTGCAGGGAGTCCGGATGATCTCCGAGCCGTGGGACGTGGGGGCCGGCGGCTGGCAGACCGGCCGCTTCCCCGCGGGGTGGGCGGACTGGAACGACCAGTACCGGGACACGGTCCGCGACTTCTGGCTCTCCGGCCAGCGCACGATGCGCCGCGGGGGAGGGGGCGGCACCGCCGCGCGGCTCGCGGGGGCCATGTCCGGCTCCGCGGACCTCTTCGCACCGAACGGGCGCACCACGCTGGCCTCGGTCAACTTCATCACTGCGCACGACGGCTTCACGCTCTACGACCTCACGGCCTACGACAGCAAGCACAACGAGGCCAACCGGGAGAGCAACGCCGACGGCACGAACGACAACCACTCCTGGAACCACGACCACGAGGGCTTCTCCCCTGACGTCCGCGTCCGCTCCGCGAGGGCGGCCACGGCGCGGAACATGATGGCCACCCTGCTGTTCTCCCAGGGCGTGCCCATGATCACTGCGGGGGACGAGCTGCTGCGCTCGCAGGGCGGCAACAACAACGCGTACTGCCAGGACAACCGGCTGTCGTGGGTGGACTGGGCCCTCACCCCGTTCGACCGCTCGATGCTGCACATCACGCAGCGCCTCGTGCGGATCCGCCGCGCGTTCCTCGCGGGACAGCCCCACGAGTTCCCCACGCGGACGCAGGACGTGGTGCTGAACTGGTACGCGAACTCAGGGGAGCCCATGACGGCGGAACTGTGGCAGACGGACGGGGAGCGCGCCCTGCAGGTCGCACTCGCCGCCCGCGGCGGGCGAGTGGCCGGACTCTTCGTCCTCAACGGCACGGAGTCCCCGGTGGCCGCGGTGCTGCCGGCCTTTGAGCACCCGGCGCGCACCGAGCGGGTCCCCGGGGACCGCGACGCCCGCGTCCCAGGCGCCCGTGGCACGTCCCACGCGGCGGGAGCGGGTGACGCAACGGCGGCGAGCACCTACCGGCTGGTGCTCGCCACGGACTCGCACCTGGACGAGCTGACCGGCAACCGCTGGCGCACCGGAGACGAGGTCACGCTCCCGCCGCAGAGCGTGGCGATGTTCGCGATCACCTGAGCACGCAAGAGGCCCCGGACCAGTGGTCCGGGGCCTCTTTTCTCTGCGTGCGGGGTCTCAGTCCGCCGCGTTGCTCACCAGGGAGAGCTCAGCAGGGGAGGCGAGACCCGCGTGGCGGGGCAGGACCCGCACCGTGTACCCGAAAGGCCCCGAGCGGTCGATCGTGATGGGACCGGAGAAGAGCTGGCGGCCGCCGTCGAGGGGCTCGTCCGGCTCCAGCACGGCGTAGGAGCGCTCGTGGATGTGGTCGGTCTCGGACACCCGCCCGTAGCCGACCTCCACCGTGACGTCCTCGGGGGTGAGGGAGCCCAGGTCCACGTACGCGCTGACGGTCAGCTCGTCGCCGATCTGCGGCTCCTGGTGGACGCCCTGGGCGTCCACGTGCTCCACCCGCACCTGCGGCCAGGCCTCCCGCACGCGCTCGATCCAGTGCGCGGTGGCCCGGGCTGCTGCGCCGTCGTCCGCCGCCGCGGCACGGCCGGAGACGCACGCCGGGACGTAGAGCTGCTGCACGTAGTCCGTGAGCATGCGCCGCGCCGAGACGCGGGGCCCGAGCGTCGCGAGGGTGTGGCGCACCATCGCGAGCCACTGGTGAGGGACCGCGTCCGGGGCGGGGGCCGTCTCGTGCCGCGGCGCGAGGGCACCGGCCTCGGTGCCGTCGCCGTAGAAGCGGGGCGCCACGTGGGACTCGATGAGCTCGTAGAGTGCGGCCGCCTCGACGTCGTCCCGCTCGTCCGTGCTGGCCTTGTTGTCCGCGGTGGGGATGGCCCACCCGTTCTGGCCGTCGTACATCTCGTCCCACCAGCCGTCCAGGACGGAGAGGTTCAGACCACCGTTGATCGCGGCCTTCATGCCGGATGTTCCGCACGCCTCCAGCGGGCGCAGGGGGTTGTTGAGCCACACGTCGCAGCCCGGGAAGAGCACGCGTGCCATCGCGATGTCGTAGTTCGGCAGGAAGACGATGCGGTGACGGACCTCGGGATCGTCCGTGAACCGCACGAGATCCTGGATCATGCGCTTGCCCATCTCGTCCGCCGGGTGGGACTTGCCCGCGACCACCAGCTGCACGGGGCGCTGCGGGTCCAGCAGGATCCGCTTCAGCCGCGCCGGATCCCGCAGCATGAGCGTCAGACGCTTGTAGGTGGGCACGCGCCGGGCGAAGCCGATCGTGAGCACGTCCGGGTCCAGCACGGACTCGGTCCAGCCCAGCTCGGCGTCTGCGGCACCGCGCTTCTTCCAGGAGGCGCGCAGGCGCTCGCGGACGTCGCGCACGAGGCGCTCGCGCAGCACGCGGCGCACGGCCCACAGCTCGGCGTCCGGCACGTCGTAGACCTTCCGCCAGCGCGCGGCCGGGTGCAGGTCGTTCTCCTGCGGCTCCACGGCGAGGTCCCACACCAGCGGGTCGATCCACGAGGGCACGTGCACCCCGTTGGTGATCGAGGTGATCGGAACCTCGTCCACGTCGAAGCCCTGCCACAGGCCGTGGAACATGGCGCGGGAGACCGCACCGTGCAGCTTGGCCACGCCGTTGGCGCGCTGTGCGAGGCGCAGGCCCATCACGGCCATGTTGAACTTGCCAGGATTCCCGTCCGGGTAGGTCTCGGCGCCGAGGTCCAGAATCCGCTTGAGCGGCACGGCCGGGGTGAGCCCGGCGGAGAAGAAGTGGCCCACCTGGTCGCGCTCGAACCGGTCGATGCCCGCGGGCACGGGGGTGTGGGTGGTGAACACGGTGGCGGCGCGGACCTCCGCGAGCGCTTCCTCCCAGGTCATGGGCTCCGAGCCGTCCTCGGGGCTCATCAGCTCCTGGATGCGCTCGATGCCCAGGAACCCGGCGTGGCCCTCGTTGCAGTGGTAGACCTCCGGCGCGGCGGCGCCGGTGAGGCGGCTGTGAACGCGCAGCGCGCGGATCCCGCCCAGGCCCAGCAGCAGCTCCTGCTGCAAACGGTGGTCGCTGCCGCCGCCGTACAGGCGGTCGGTGATGTTGCGGGCGGCGTCGTCGTTCTGCCGGATGTTGGAGTCCAGCAGCAGCAGGGGAACCCGGCCCACGTCCGCGCGCCAGATCTGTGCGGAGAGGCTGCGCCCGTCCGGCAGGGGCAACGTGATCAGAGCGGGCGTGCCGTCCGCTTCGCGCAGCAGGGTCAGTGGCAGCTCGTCCGGGTCCAGGACCGGGTAGGTTTCCTGCTGCCAGCCGTCGCGGGACAGGGACTGCTTGAAGTACCCCGCCTGGTAGAGCAGGCCCACGCCGACCACGGGGACGCCCATGTCAGAGGCGGTCTTGAGGTGGTCCCCGGCGAGGATTCCGAGCCCGCCCGAGTACTGCGGCAGCGCGGGGGTGATCCCGTACTCGGCGGAGAAGTAGGCAATGGCGCGCGGTGCCTCCGGGCCCTGGGTGCGCTGGTACCAGTGCGGCTCGGTGAGATAGGTCTCGAGGTCCGCGTCCAGAGCGCGCACGCGCGCCACGAACTCCGGGTCCTGGGAGATCTGCTGGATCTCCTCGCGGGTGAGCGAGCCCAGGAGCTTCACCGGGTCCCCGTGCACAGCCTCCCAGGCATGCGGGTTGAGCGCGGCGAAGAGGTCTTCGGTGGGTTTGTGCCAGGACCAGCGGAGGTTCCTGGCCAGGCGCCCCAGCGGGGCGATCGACTCGGGGAGGACGGTGCGGACGGTGAACCTGCGGATGGCCTTCACAGTGCGAGCCTAGCGGCTGGGCACGCCGCCCGTGCCGCACGCCCCGCCGTGTGACACACCTCCGCATGCCAGGATCCCGGGGCCTTAAGAATCCCGGGGATAGTCGGTAACGTTGGTCACGTGTCGCAGCAGAACTCACAGCCCCATGGTCGTCGCCCGTCCCACGATCCCGCACCGGACGCCCACGCGGGTGACGCGCACCCGGACGTCGGCTCGCGCCTGACCCCGCCGGTGCCCGCCACGGGAGTGCCGGACGTCGCCCCGTCCGTCTCGAGCGCGGACGTCGCCCCTCACGCTAGTGCCGTGACCGCGGCGGACGACAGCCACGTCGTCGCGCGCGAGTCCCACGGGACCGGCAACGGGCGCACCGTCCCGGAGCCAGGGGTCACCCCGGAGCCGCGGCGCACCGAAATCCAGGGCACCGAGCCGCAGGACCCCGAGGATGACCCCATGGACTTTCCGTCCGCGGATCTGGTCTACGGACGCATCCCCGTGACCGACGTCAGCCCAGTGATCGAGGGCGGGCGCTTCCCGGCCACCGCGATCCCCGGCGAGGACATTCGGGTGGGTGCCACCGTGTTCCGCGAGGGCCACGACTCCCTGGGTGTGACCGCGGTGCTCTACGACCCCCAGGGGCGGGAGACCCAGCGGCGTCGGATGCGGCTCGTGGCCACCGGAACGGACCGCTACGAGGCCGTGGTGCGTCCGGAGTCCGAGGGCCGCTGGAGCTTTGCCGTGGAGGGCTGGTCCGACCTCTACGACACGTGGCACCACGCCGCCGAGATCAAGCTCGGGGTGGGCCAGGACGTGGAGCTGATGTTTCAGGAGGCCGCGCTGCTCTTCGATGCGGCGTCGAAGGAGTCGGAGCGCTCGTCCGAGGAGGTCCGTGCGTTCGAGGAGGCGTCCGAAGCCATGACGGACACCTCCCGCACACCCGAGGAGCGTTGGCAGATCGCCACCTCCGAGCAGATCCTGCGCTACGTCGAGGACCGGCCGCTGCGCGACCTCGTGACCACGTCCGCGCGCTATCCGGTCGAGGTCGAGCGCGAGGCCGCCGGGCGGGGCGCGTGGTACGAGTTCTTCCCCCGCTCGGAGGGCGCGACGTACGACCCCGAGTCGGGAACCTGGACCTCCGGGAACTTCCGCACGGCCACGCCGGCGCTGGACCGTGCCGCCCGCATGGGCTTCGACGTCGCCTACCTGCCTCCGATCCACCCCATCGGGCGCAACCACCGCAAGGGCCCGGACAACACCCTGACCGCGGGGCCCCAGGACCCCGGCTCCCCGTGGGCCATCGGCGGCCCGGAGGGCGGTCACGACGCCATCCACCCGGACCTGGGCACGTTCGAGGACTTCGACGCCTTCGTGGCCCACGCCCAAGGGCTCGGTCTCGAGGTCGCCCTGGACCTCGCGCTGCAGGCGTCCCCGGACCACCCGTGGGTCCAGGAGCACCCCCAGTGGTTCACCACGCGCGCGGACGGCAGCATCGCCTACGCCGAGAACCCGCCCAAGAAGTACCAGGACATCTACCCCCTGAACTTTGACAACGACCCCCAAGGCCTCGCGGCCGAGGTGCTGCGGATCGTGGAGCTGTGGATCGGCCACGGGGTGGACATCTTCCGGGTGGACAACCCCCACACCAAGCCCCTGTGGTTCTGGGAGTGGCTGATCGCCCGCGTGCGCGAGAAGCACCCGGACACCGTCTTCCTCGCGGAGGCCTTCACCCGGCCGGCCATGATGCGCGGGCTTGCGAAGGCCGGTTTCGAGCAGTCCTACTCGTACTTCACCTGGCGCAACACCAAGGAGGAAATCGAGGAATACTTCGAGGAGATCTCCCACGAGACCTCGGGCTTCTACCGCCCCAACTTCTTCGTGAACACCCCGGACATCCTCACCGAGTACCTCCAGTTCGGCGGTCCCGCGGCGTTCAAGGTGCGAGCCGTGCTCGCGGCCACGGCTTCCCCGCTGTGGGGCCTCTACGCAGGCTTCGAGCTCTTCGAGCATGTGGCCCGCCCGGGGGCCGAGGAGTACATCGACAACGAGAAGTTCCAGCTGCGCCCGCGCGACTTCGATGGTGCCCTGGAACGCGGCGAGTCCCTCGCGCCGTACGTCACCCGCCTGAACCAGATCCGCAGAGACCACCCTGCGCTGGGGGACCTGCAGAACCTCACCGTGCAGGCCACCTCGGACGACGCCGTCGTGGCCTACAGCAAGACCAAGACGGTCGAGCACGGGGGCGTGGAGGTGCGGGACACGGTCATCGTGGTCGTCAACACCGATCCCCACGCCACGCGCGAGGCAACGGTCTGGCTGGACCTCGACTCACTGGACCTGCGGGACGAGGACTTCAACGAGGACGGCTCGTTCTGGGTGGACGACCTCATCTCCGGCGCGAGCTGGAAGTGGGGCAGTCACAACTACGTTCGTCTGGACCCCTACGTGGAGCCCGCACACGTGCTGAGCATCCGCCGGGACGTCAAGTGACCCGCCGGCCGCCGCGCGCCGCGGCACTCCGCGGTCATGGCGGCGGCCCGTCGAGTCCCGTACCTTTCACGTTCGTCACACTTGTCTCTGCGAGAGGGCAGTCCCGCACACCATGAGCACCACTCCTTTCCACCTCAACGCTCCCGGGATCGCCCACGACCCCGAGTGGTACCGCAAGGCCGTCTTCTACGAGGTCCTCGTGCGCGCCTTCTCCGACGCCAACGGCGACGGCTCCGGTGACTTCACCGGCCTGATCGACAAGCTCGACTACCTGCAGTGGCTCGGCATCGACTGCCTGTGGCTGCCGCCGTTCTACGAGTCCCCGCTGCGCGACGGTGGATACGACATCTCCGACTACTACTCCGTGCTGGACGAGTTCGGCACGGTCAGCGACTTCAAGCGTCTCGTCGCGGAGGCCCACGCCCGTGGCCTGCGCGTCATCACGGACCTGCCGCTGAACCACACCTCGGACCAGCACCCGTGGTTCCAGGCCTCCCGTGAGGACCCGGAGGGGCCCTACGGGGACTTCTACGTGTGGTCGGACACGGACGAGAAGTACGAGGACGCGCGCATCATCTTCGTGGACACGGAGATCTCGAACTGGACCTTCGACCCGGTGCGCCGGCAGTTCTTCTGGCACCGCTTCTTCTCGCACCAGCCGGACCTGAACTTCGAGAACCCGAAGGTCGTCGAGGCGGTCTTCGACGTGGTGAAGTTCTGGCTGGACATGGGTATCGACGGCTTTCGCGCGGACGCAATTCCGTACCTCATCGAAGAGGAGGGCACCAACTGCGAGAACCTCCCCGGAACGCACGACTTCCTGGTGCGGCTGCGCGAGATGGTGGACCGGGAGTACCCCGGGCGGGTGATCGTCGCGGAGGCGAACCAGATGCCCCACGAGGTCGTGGAGTACTTCGGCACCGAGGAGGCGCCGGAGTGCCACATGTGCTTCCACTTCCCGATCATGCCGCGGATCTATTACTCCCTGCGTGATCAGAAGGCCGAGCCGATCATCTCCACCATGGAGAACACACCGCAGATCCCCAAGGGCACCCAGTGGGGCACCTTCCTGCGCAACCACGACGAGCTCACGCTCGAGATGGTCACGAGCGAGGAGCGCCAGGCCATGCTGGGCTGGTACGCACCGGACTCCCGGATGCGGGCGAACATCGGCATCCGACGCCGTCTGGCGCCGCTGCTCGACAACTCGCGAGCCGAGCTGGAGCTGGCACACGCGCTGCTGCTCTCCCTGCCGGGCTCCCCGTTCCTGTACTACGGGGACGAGATCGGCATGGGGGACAACATCTGGCTCGACGACCGTGACGCCTCACGCACGCCCATGCAGTGGACCCCGGACCGCAACGCGGGGTTCTCCACCGCGGACCCGGGCAAGCTGTACCTGCCCGTGGTGCAGTCGCTGGTCTACAACTACGCGCAGACGAACGTGGAGACCCAGCTGGCGTCCTCGTCCTCGCTGCTGCACTGGATCCGTCAAATGCTCATGGTGCGCAAGGCCCACCCGGCCTTCGGCATGGGCGAGTACGTCAACGTGGCCACGGACCACGAGTCCGTGCTCGCATTTCTGCGTCGCCTGGACCCCGAGGACTCGGAGGACGGCGTGGGGGAGACCCTGCTGTGCATCTTCAATCTCTCTCACGTGCCCGCGAGCTGCTCGGTGCACCTGGCCGAATACGCGGGCCGTGGCACCCGGGAACTCTTCGGCGGCGAGCCCTTCGGGTCGTTCTCCGACGAGGGCGACTACCGGATCACGCTCGGTTCGCAGGACTTCTTCTGGCTGCGGCTGCGCACTGCCCCGGCCACGGACGGCAGCCATCCGGAGACCGTGGCGATGCCCATCATCAGGCCCGCACGCAGCGAGTGAGACCGCGCGGGTCCGCCCGTGCGAGCGCGACAGACAGTTCCAGACGAAAGCGGGGAGCCCACATGACGGATCAGCAACTTCTCGACCGGCTGCGTGAGTGGCTGCCGCTCCAGCGGTGGTTCCCGTTCACGGCCACCCCGGACCAGCTGAGGCTGAACGTGGTGGGCCGCACGGACGTCGGCGGGGACGACCGCTGGGAGTCCGAGCCCGGCACGCAGCGCACCATCTACCTGGTGCAGGTCACCGTGGGCGAGCGTACGGAGCTGCTCAGCGTCCCGGTGGTGGGCAGCATCCGGGAGATTCCGGAGCTGGAGCGGTTCGCGATCGGCTCCTACTGCGTGGGCGGTCCGGACCGCCCGCTGCCCGAGCAGCTGATCGCGGGAGCAGAGGCCTCGGCGTCCTTCCTGCGCCGCGCGATCTCGCAGGCCGGTTCGCTGCTGGAGCGACGTCGCGGCTCGCGTCACGGGACCCAGGGTGGGGCTCGCAGGGCGGCGGACGACGCCGCGTCGTCGGGTTCCGCAAGGCCGGGCACTGAGGCTGCCGACCGTGTGAGTGGTACGGAGGCCGCGGACGACGGCGCCACGCTGCACCTCTACGATGCCGTGGGCGAGCCCGGTTTCCTGGACCGCGTGCTGCGGATGATGGACGCGCAGCTCACCGAGGGAGGGGTGCTGCGCCACGGCATGGGTCTGCACGGGCGCTACACGGGCGCGCTGAACACGGACTACCGGATCTCCTCCCCGGAGCAGGTGCACGTGATCTCCTCGGAGCAGTCCAACACGTCCGTGATCCTGCGTCCCGCGCAGACCGCGGACCGGACGGACGCCCTGGGCGGGGACGCCGTGATCGTCAAGTTCTTCCGCGTGGTGGGGGAGGGCCGCAACCCGGACGTCGAGGTCGGCGTGAAGCTCACCTCGCACGGCTCCACCGCGGTACCGGCCACCGCAGGCTGGCTCGACGCTCAGTGGCGCCAGGGCCTGGTCACCACGTCCGGGCAGCTCGCCGTGGCCGCGCAGTTCCTGGACCACTCCGAGGACGCGTGGGCCATGGCGGTCTCCGCCGCCACGCAGGGCAGCGACTTCACGGACCTCGCGCGGGACCTCGGGGCCACGACGGCGCGCGTGCACGCCGACCTCCTGGGTGCCTTCGAGCCCGTCACGGTCGACGACGCCGCCCGGCGTCGTTTCCTGGAGGACCTTGCCTCGCGCATCCGCTGGGCCTGGGAGTCCTGCGGGGAACGCTTCGAGTCCCTCACGCCACAGGTCGACGCACTGCTCGAGGAGCTCTCCGAGACCCGGAGCATCCCGGCCCTGCAGCGCATCCACGGCGACTACCACCTGGGGCAGGTGCTGCACAGCGACTACCAGGGCTTCCGCATCCTCGACTTCGAAGGCGAGCCGCTGCGTCCTATCAAGGAGCGGGTGCGCCCGGACGTGGCGCTGCGCGACGTCGTGGGAATGCTGCGCTCCTTCGACTACGCCGGAGCCATGGCCGCCAAGGAGACGGAACAGGACACCGAGGAGTGGACGCGCGCGGTCTCCGACGCGTTCGTGGCGGGCTACGGCACCACGCGCGGGGACGTTCTGGACACGGACTCCGTGCTCTACCGGGCGCTGTGGCTGGACAAGGCCCTCTACGAGGTCGTCTACGAGCAGCGCAACCGACCCGACTGGGTGCAGGTCCCTGCGGCCGCCGTGGTGCGCTCGCTTGAACGTGCACGCTCCCGTAACGTGAGTCACGAAGCCCACGAGAGCCAGTCAACGCCGTCGAGAACCGAGGATTTCGTGACCACCGAGCACCCCCAGAACACCGGCCCCGCACCCTCCTCCGAGCCTGCCGCGTCCTCAGAGCCCTCACCGTCCGCTGACCCCCGGGCCACGGAGGGGACGACCGCCCGTTCCGACTCCGACGCCTCCAGCCCCGCGCGCGGGGCCCGTCACGCCACGCGTCCCTCCGGTGGAGATGCCGCGTCGGCGGCCTCCGGCCCCGCCGGCGGGCCGGTGCCTGTCGCCCAGGACGTCCTCGCGGCGGTCGCCGAGGGCCGTTACCACGATCCCCACTCCGTGCTCGGAGCGCACCCCAACCCGGATGGCTCCGTGACCATCCGCACACTGCGGCGCTTCGCGACGCAGGTCTCGGTGCGCACGCCGAACGGCACGTTCCCTCTCGAGCACGAGTGGGGTGGCATCTTCACCGGTGTGGTCCCGGCGCACGACGAGGGCCAGATCCCCGACTACCGCGTGGACCTGACGTACGCGGGCAAGGACCAGGAAGAGGTCGACGACCCGTACCGCTTCGCCCCCACGCTCGGCGAGTTGGACCTGCACCTCATCGGAGAGGGCCGCCACGAGACGCTGTGGACGGTTCTGGGCGCGCACGTGCAGCACTACCCCTCGTCCCTGGGCGACGTCTCGGGTGTCAGCTTCGCGGTGTGGGCGCCCAACGCCCAGGCTGTGCGCGTGATCGGCGACTTCAACGGCTGGGACGGCTCCGAGCAGGCGATGCGCTCGCTGGGCTCCAGCGGCGTGTGGGAGCTGTTCGTGCCCGGCATGAAGTCCGGGGACACCTACAAGTTCCGCATCTGCGGGGTGGACGGCGCGTGGCGCGACAAGGCGGACCCCATGGCATTCGGCACCGAGATCCCGCCGTCCACCGCGTCGCGGGTCTTCGACTCCGAGTACGAGTTCCAGGACGCCGAGTGGATGGCTCGGCGCGCGAGTACGGACCCCCACAACGCGCCCATGAGCGTGTACGAGATGCACATCGGCTCGTGGCGCATGGGACTCGGCTACGTCGACCTCGCGCGGGAGCTCGTGGAGTACCTCACGTGGCAGGGGTTCACGCACGTGGAGTTCATGCCCGTGGCCGAGCACCCGTTCGGCGGCTCCTGGGGCTACCAGGTCACCGGTTACTACGCGCCGTCCTCGCGCTTCGGCTCCCCGGACGAGTTCCGCTACCTCGTGGACCAGCTGCACAAGGCGGGCATCGGCGTGCTCGTGGACTGGGTCCCGGGGCACTTCCCCAAAGACGAGTGGGCGCTCGCCAAGTTCGACGGCCAGCCCCTCTACGAGCACCCGGACCCCCGTCGCGGCGAGCACAAGGACTGGGGCACGCTGATCTTCGACTACGGTCGTCGCGAAGTGCGCAACTTCCTCGTGGCCAACGCGAACTACTGGCTCGAGGAGTTTCACGTGGACGGGCTGCGCGTGGACGCTGTGGCGTCCATGCTCTACCTCGACTACTCCCGCAACGACGGCGAGTGGGAGCCCAACCAGTACGGCGGCCGCGAGAACCTGGAGGCGATCGGCTTCCTGCAGGAGGCCAACGCAACGGCGTACCGCCGCAACCCCGGCGTCGTGATGATTGCGGAGGAGTCCACATCCTTCCCGGGTGTCACCAAGCCAACCAGCGCGGGCGGTCTGGGCTTTGGCATCAAGTGGAACATGGGATGGATGCACGACAGCCTCGAGTACATGGCCGAGGATCCGATCAACCGCCACTACCACCACAACAAGGCCACGTTCTCACTGGTCTATGCGTTCTCGGAGAACTTCATCCTGCCGATCTCGCACGACGAGGTCGTCTACGGGAAGGGATCGCTGCTGCGCAAGATGCCGGGCGACCGCTGGCAGCAGCTGGCCAGTGTGCGCGCCTACCTCGCGTACATGTGGGCACACCCCGGCAAGCAGCTGATCTTCATGGGGACCGAGTACGCCCAGGAATCCGAGTGGTCCCAGGAGCACGGTCTGGACTGGTGGCTCTCCGAGACTCCGCCGCACCACGGCGTCCAGGAACTGGTGAAGAGCCTGAACGAGGTCTACCGCAGC
Source organism: Kocuria sp. HSID17590 (assembly GCF_003989485.1). NCBI lineage: Bacteria > Bacillati > Actinomycetota > Actinomycetes > Micrococcales > Micrococcaceae > Kocuria > Kocuria sp. HSID17590. Next base: position 78,935 of record NZ_RBMB01000013.1, read on the forward strand.
ACCCCCGCGCTCTACTCGCGTGACAACGACCCCTCGGGGTTCGAGTGGATCGACGCGAACGACGCCATGCGCAACACCCTCTCGTTCACCCGGTGGGACGATCAGGGCAACCCGCTCGTGAGCGTGGCGAACTTCGCCGGGAACACCCACGAGAACTTCCGCCTCGGTCTGCCCTGGGCCGGCGAGTGGGAGGAGGTGCTGAACACGGATGCCGAGGTCTTCGGCGGATCGGGCGTCGGAAACCTGGGGAAGGTGACCGCCAACGAGGGCGCTTTCAACGGTGCCCCGGCCTCGGCAGAGCTCACCGTTCCCCCATTGGCCGTGCTCTTCCTCAAGCCGGTCAGCCACGCCGCGCTCGAGGACGGCCGCCAGGCTCGAGAGGAATGACGACCGCAGTTGTCTCCCGCTGGAGTGGGAGACAACAGACGACGAACCCGCGAACGGCCCTGAGCCGCCGCGGGTTTGTCGTTTCCCAGGGGCGCGTGTAGTGTCTTCCGAGTTGCCCCGGCGACCGCGAGAGCGGGACGAAGGGCCGCAGGATCCGGGGGATCCACCCAGAGCACCCGCGCTGCACAGCAGCGAAAACGTGTGCTATGGTAGGTCCCCGTAAGCAAGCGGATGGCGGTTGTGCTGCAGATCTTCACCGGGTGTTCACCCGGAGTTGCGAACGGCAAAGCTGAACGGTAAGCTTGCGGATCGCAACCAAGCGAAAACAGCTTGTCGAAAATAAGCCAGGTCGTTGTGGTGTGTTGTTTGTCAACTCAATAGTGTGTCTAGTTTGTTGATACCAAAGTTTTATATTTTTGGTTGATGGCCCGACGCCTTTTCAGGTGTTTTCCCGTTTCCTGGGGGTGTTGGGTGTCAGCTGGGATCCCACCTGGCCGCCATGTTTGTGGTGGTGGGTGGTTTCTGTTGAAGTTTTTTGACGGAGAGTTTGATCCTGGCTCAGGACGAACGCTGGCGGCGTGCTTA
>NZ_RBMB01000014.1:0-75777 GCF_003989485.1 Kocuria sp. HSID17590
TTCAAGACCTGGCTGGCCGACCGCCCGCAGGAGTGGCGCGACGGCGTGGAGGTGGTCGCGATGGACGGCTTCACCGGGTTCAAGACCGCCGCCGTCGAGGAACTGCCCGACGTGGTGACCGTGCTAGGGCGTGTCTCCTATATGTGAGGTGAGGGTCGCGGGATACTGGCGGGGTGAATGAGAAGTCTCGGTTTGAGGCGATGACGGATGAGCAGTGGGAGCGTGTGGAGCCCCTGTTGCCAACGAACTGTGGGCGTCGGGGTCGCCCGTTCTCGAATAGTCGGATGATCGTCAACGGGATCATCTACCGCTACAGGACGGGGATTCCTTGGAGAGACCTGCCTCGTGAGAGGTATGGGCCGTGGCAGACGGTGTGGAAGCGTCACCGCTCCTACGCGAGGCGGGGCGTGTGGGATTGTGTCCTTTCTCAGGTGGTGGCCCAAGCGGATTCGGCTGGGAAAGTGGATTGGACGGTCAGCATTGACGCCACGATCAACCGTGCCCACCAACACGCCACGAACACGACGCGCCCCGACCAGGACACGGGGGGCTTCATCGAACTACAAGAATTCTCCGCTGGGCGAGGATGAGCCTGCAGGTCACGGCATTGGACGCTCGCGCGGGGGGTTGACCACGAAGATCCACCAGGTCGTGGACGGCAACGGGCGTCCCTTGGCCATGGTCGTCACTGGAGGCCAGCGCAACGACGGCGCGATGATGCAGGACACCTTGAAGGACATCTACGTCCCCAGGCCCACCGGCAGGCCCCGCACCACACCCGACACGGTCATGGCGGACCGGGGCTACACGTCGGGCGTGAACCGTGAATACCTTCGCGATCACCACGTCAAGGCAGTGATCCCCCAGAAGAAGAACGAGATCGCCTCCCGGAAAAAGAAGGGCTCCAAGGGAGGCCGTCCACCCGCCTTTGACGCAGAGGCATACAAGGGACGAAACGTCGTGGAACGCTCCTTCAACAGCGTCAAACAGTGGCGTGGTCTGGCCACCAGGTACGACAAGCTTGCCGTCACCTACAGGTCAGCCACAGTCCTACACGCCGTCCTCCAATGGCTCCAAATATAGGAGACACGCCCTAGTGGGGTCGTGCTCCGCATGCCCAAAGAGGACGTCAAATGCCTCGCCGATCTGTCCGTAGACCTCTGGCACCTCGCCTCGCAGACGGAGCCTCAGGTAGGCCCCACCTTGAATGGTTGTCTCGTCCAGGTCTAGAGGGTTGTCGACGTCACGGCCCACACGGACTGAGCACATTCGGTAGACGTGCCGCCCCCCATAGATGAGCCCCATCATGCGCCGCCCCCTGAGGGAGTCAAAACCGTGCTCAAATTCGGGCCATCCAGCCTGGATGTTTGAAAGGTCCAAGGGGACATCCCGACTCAGCGCCGGAAGATCTTCGAGGGTGACCACATCGATCCGGCCCAGGGCATGGCGAGTTGGATAGTTGCTCATGTGAGAGGTCTAGCCGAGATTTTGGGAGGTTTTCAAGCACTCACAGCAGACGTGGCGTGAAGGGTAGTTTCCCGCGGTGAACTGTCGGGCTGTCCCGCGGCCCGTTTTGATGGTGATGACGTGAAGAGAGGCCGTCGAGGTGTGAGAGAACACCCTAGGGGGCAGTGGGATCGGCCAGCCGTTCTTCAGCGAACCACCCGGCACGACGCCGCGCCGCCCGCGCCCCACGCAGGCCGGGCACGGCGTCGTCGTCGGGAGACGAACGAGGCACCCACCCCGCCAAGGGTGGGCGCCTCGCTCACGTGCTGCCAGCACGGGCCAGCGCTGGTGGTCCTACGACTCGCAGCAGGAGGAGGACTGCTCCTGCTCGCCGGCGCAGCAGTGGCCCTTCCTGGGGGCGGGGACGTCCAGGACCGGTGAGCGGTCGAAGAAGCCCTCGGGGCGCAGCTTGAAGCCCACGGTGTCCACGGGCATGATCGGCCAGTCCTCCACGCGCGGGAAGTGGGTGAGCCCGAAGGTGTGCCACACCACGATGTCCTCCCCGTCCACGGAACGCTCCTGCGCGGTCCACTCCGGCAGGCCGCCGTTGCCCGCGTGCTGGTTGGGGAAGTCGCCGGTCGGGTAGCGCTCGGCCTCCTCGTAGGGCGTGACCCACAGGGCCTTGGTGGCGAACGTGGCGCGGCGGTGGATGGAGGAGTCCTCCGAGGCGAGCATGGTGGGCCCGCCCTCCGGGTGGATCTTGTACGCGACCGGGTGGCCCAGGCGGTTGGTGTGCTCGGCGCTGGAGACCACCCAGGTGCGGCCCACGGCGGCGTCGGCGTCCCGCATGGCCTCCTTCTCGGTGGAGAGCACGGTGCGCTTGCGCGAGAAGGCGTTGCCGCGCGGGCTCACGTCCGAGGACAGGGGCACGCGCACGGCGTCCTCCTCCTCCACGCGGCAGGGACCGTCGTCGAGCGCGAAGTCCAGGCGCGCCGAGAACAGATGCTGGTGGAACGGCGCGCCCAGCCCCGGAGCGATCTCGGACGCGAAGTCCGTGGAGCCGTTCGGCAGGGCGGAGGTGAAGACCACGCCGGTGGCCTTGGCCTCGAACTCGATGGTGCCGTCCAGGTAGAGGTACCAGTAGAAGCCGTAGTCGTAGTTGCCCACGGTGGTGAAGAAGGAGATCACCAGGCGGCGGTTGCGGCGCGTGTAGGCCACCCCGCTCCACAGGTCCGTGTGCTTGGAGAGGATGGACCAGTCCTCCTCGTGCATGCAGATGCCGTTGGTGATCTCGCGCGGCTCACCGCGTCCGGTGACCACCACGGGCGAGAGGTAGGTGATCTCGCCCAGGCAGTCGCAGCCCAGCTCCAGGGAGTTGGCCCACTGGCCCACCAGGTACTCGCCGGTGTCGAAGTAGTTCTGCCAGGAGCGCACCGGGGACGGATCGCCGTAGGGCACCATCATCTCTGCGATGGCCGCGCGGTCCAGGATGCGGCGCTTCTGCCCCTTGTCCTCGAACGCGATGTTGTGCAGCACCAGCCCCTCGCGCATGTCGAAGCCCACGTCCAGGCTCCACTTCTCCCACTCCACGTGGTTGCCGCCGGTGACTGTGAAGGACGGGCCCTCGGGCTGGATGATCTCGATGGGCTTCTGGGTGGTGCGCGTGGGCCCGGTCAGCTCGGGATCCGAGTAGTCGCCGTCCTCCTCCGGCACGGGCACGAGCTCGATGTCCAGGACCTGGTCCACCACGTGGTTGGTGACGTCCACGTAGGCCACCAGGCCGTCGATGGGGTGCGCCCACGCGGGCTTGTGCTCGTCCTTCTGCAGGAACGCGAGACCGCGCAGCATGCGCCGCCCCTTCTCCTCCGGGTACTCGAACACGCCCGCGGACAGCGGCGCCACACGGACCTTCTCCACGGGCAGGCCGCGGCGCTCCAGCGCGGCGAGCCAGCGCTCGTCGGTCGAGAGGATCTGCTCGACCATCTCGAACTCCTCCTCCAGCACCGGCAACTCGCCGGTCTCGGAGGTGTCCAGCTCCACGACGGACTCCACCTCGCGGTTCGTCGCGGAGACGACGGCGTCCTTGGCCGGTCCCCCGGCGACGTCCAGCAGGAACACCCGGAACCGCCGGTTGGCCGGTGCGTCCACCGGGGTGCCGCGGGCGGGCTCCACGAGGCCGAGGTACGCCATGCGCGCCGTCTCGGGGAAGTGCCCGGCCGCTTCGAGGACCTCGCGCACCACGCGGATCTCCTCGGGGGTCTGCAGGGCGTACGGGCTCAGGTCCGTGGACGCGCTGGCGTCGGTGAGGGACATGGTGGGTCCTTTCGTGGAGCCGGGGGCACGGGGCGCATCCCCTGCGCCGCCTGTGTCCCGGGTCACTGTTTTTGCTCTACAGTCGTAGAGAATAGAGACGGCGGGGGCCCCTGACAAGACCGACGCCGTTCGCGCACCATTGCGACGTGGGTTGCGTCGTGGGTTGCCTCGAGGGGACTCGACGTCGACGACGCCGCCCGACGCCGACCCCGCGACAACGCCTCGCCAGAGGACGCCCGCAACAGGACGCCCACCAGAGAACGTCCCCAGCAGAAGGAGCCCCCGTGCCGAAGGTCGTGGACCACGAGACCCGCCGCGAGGAGCTCGTCCGCACGGTGTGGCGCATCATGGCCCGCCGGGGGCCTGCCGCGGTGACCATGCGCCAGATCTCCGCCGAGGCCGGCTACGCCAACGGTGCGCTGAAGACCTACTTCGCGGGCAAGGCGGACCTGCTGGAGGCCACCTACACCCACGTCTTCGAGCGCACGAACGAACGGGTGGAGCGTGCGGCCGCGGGGCTGTCCGGGCTCGGCGCGCTGGTGGCGTTCTGCCGCGAGGTGATGCCCCTGGACGAGGAGCGCCTGGACGAGGCCCGCGTGGTCATGGCGTTCTGGCAGGAGGCGGCCCACGACCCCGCCCGCGCCGCGCACAACAACCGTTACATGCACCAGTGGCGGGACTCCGTGGCCGGGTGGGTGGCAGAGGCCCGGGCCGCGGGCGACGTCACCGGGCACGTGGACCTCGCCTCCTGGGTGGACGCGCTGCTCACCTTCCTGCTGGGCACCCAGATCACGGCGGCCCTGGACCCCACAAACGTCACCCCGGCGCACCTGGAGCGTCAGCTGGCGGCACAGCTGGCGCTCGTGCGCGTTCCCGCGGAGGCTCCCGTGGGCGCCAAGGCCGCCGCCGACGTCGCTGCCCCCGGGAACGCCGGGGCCACCGCGAGCGCCACGACCCTCGGAGGCGCCGCAACCGCCGGGGGCTCCGCGGCCGCTGGACGGGGGCCGGTCACGTAGCCTGCTGGGATGCGCTCGCTCCGCCCGCTTCCCGCCCGGCCCGACGACCACGACGACGGGCCACCGCCCGAGAGCCGCTACCAGCACCTGGACGGCCAGGCGGTGCGCGCCTCCGCGGCCGCCCTGCAGCGCAGAATCCACTCGCGCTTCCCGCAGCGCAGCCTGTGGGAGGTATGCGGGGAGCTGATCGCCCTGGTGGACGAGGTCACCGAGGGCGGGGGCATCAGCCGACGCCGGATCCGCACCGCCCGCACCCTGTCCCGGTTGGGCGTGCTGGTGGTGCTGCTCGTCTTCGGGACTGCCATCACCCTGGCCGCGCTGAGCATCTGGGCGGACCCGGACGCCCTCGGTCCCGTGGATTGGCTGCCCCTGCTGGAGACGGTGGTCAACGACCTCGTCTTCGCGGGCATCGCCATCTTCTTCCTGCTCGCCGTCCCCCAGCGCCTGGAGCGCGCCCGCGTGCTGCGCGTGGTGCACCGGCTGCGCTCGCTCGCCCACGTGATCGACATGCACCAGCTCGTGAAGGTCCCGGAGCGGCTGCCCGCCGCCGGGGTCCACGCCGAGGACGGGCAGGGCACAACGACGCCGCCCGCGCCCCACGGCGCCGCGGATTCCGGTCCTGGGGCTTCCGATGCCGCGGGCTCCGGCCCCGCTGGTTCCGGTGCCACCGTGGCCGGCGCGGTCGCCGGAGGAGGCAGCGGTGCGGCGTCGTCGTCCCCGGGACGGAACCGGCGGGAGGACGAACCGGCACTGACGCGCGCGCAGATGACCCAGTACCTGGACTACTGCACGGAGATGCTCTCGCTGGTGGGCAAGACGGCCGCGCTGTTCGCGGAGGACACCACGGACGGCGAGGTTCTGGACGCCGTGGAGGGCATCGAGGCCCTCACCTCGGACATGGCGCGGAAGGTGTGGCAGAAGATCGCGATCATCCAGGAGCAGGGCGGCTGACCGCCCGCCGCAGGGGCGCCCACCATGCCGCCGGTGAACCTGAGGTGTAGAGGTGCCACGATTTCGGCGCGCCGGGCGGTCAGGTCTACACCTCAGGTTCCGCGCCCGGCGCCGGGTGGCGACGGCGGACGAGGACTTCCGCAAACCGGCCCAGCCAGTCGGCGACGACGGCGAGCAGGGACACCAGCCCGGCGCCCACCACAGTGACCGCGCTCTGCTGGTGCTCCACCCCGGTGGTGAGCAGCACACCCAGTCCCCCGCCGCCGGTGAAGGCCGCCAGTGCGGCGGCACCCACCACGACCACGAGGGTGGTGCGGACCGTGGTGAGGAGAACGAGCAGCGGCACGGTCCCGCGGGATGAGGCCGCCGGACCGTTGCCCGGTCCCGTCGTCGGCACCGGGACCGGGACCGGAGTGTTCATCCGTTGCACCCCAGCGACGAATACCCGCAGCGCGGGGAGCACCGCACAGGCCACGAGCCCCGCGATCGAGGAGCGGACCCCGAAGCCCAGCGCGCACGCGAGCAGCACCATCAGACCGATGGCGGGTGCCCCCTCGCCGATCCCCGCAACCACGAGCACGGGACGCCCGAGTCGACGCAGCGGGCCACGGGCCAGCGCAAGGCCCAGGGGAAGGACGAGCGCCAGGACGAGCACCGTGGCCACCGCCGTGAGGCCCAGGTGCTCCAGGGTGCGGGTCCACAGAGACCCCGGGGACACCACGGTCCGCTCCGCCGGGCTCAGCGGACCGAACGCCAGGAACGACCACAGCCCCGCGAGCGCGACGAGCACCGCTGCGAACTGGATCCACAGGGCGCGCAGACTCTCGTGGCTGGCCGCGGGGACAGTCCCTGGGACGACCGCGGTGCTGGCCGATGGGACCCCCACTGCGGCTGAGACGGTCTCGACATCGGTGCCGGACTCGACTGCTGCCGGGGCGCCGTCGCCGGGTTCCACCGCCGGAAGATGCTCGGCGCCGCCCTCCGCCGCAGCTGGCGGGTCATCCCTGCGGCTCATGTCCACCACTCCCCCGTCTCGCCTGCCTCGCTTGCCTCGCCCGAATCCCCCGCCTCACTCGACTCGCCCAGGCCCCCCGTGCCGCCCCTCGCGGGGCCGTCCGTCGCGCGGAGCCGCTCGGCGGCGTCGCCCGCGGGGGCCGGCTGCTGACGGTCAGGAGTGTCGTAGCGGACGAGCCGGGCTCCCCGGTCTAGGACGGCCACCCGGTCCCCGAGCGTCGTCGCCTCCGTCAGGTCCCCGGTCGCGCACACGACCGTGAGCCCCAGCCGCCGCTGGATCCCCAGCAGGTCACGCTGCAGGGTGTGCCGGGTGGCGGGGTCCACCGCACCGAACGGGTCGTCCAGCAGCAGGACGCGCGGCTCCGCGGCCAGGGCACGGGCCAGGCCCGCCCGCTCGTGCTGGCCGGGGGAAAGTTCCGCGGGGTGGCGCCGCCCGTCGGTGGCCGGGTCCAGCCCGACGAGCTCGAGCACCTCCGCCACCCGCGCGGCCGTGCGCCGTCGGGGCCACCCGAGCATCCGGGGCACCAGAGCGGTGTTCGCGGCCACCGTCATGTGCGGGAACAGTCCGCCGGTGCGGAGCATGAAGCCGATGCCGCGGCGCAGGGCACGCTCGTCCATACCTGCGACGTCCTCCCCGTCGAGCAGGACGCTCCCGCTGGAGGGGTCGAGCAGGCGGTTCACCATCCGCAGCACCGTGGTCTTCCCGCACCCGGGCGGTCCGACGAGCGTGACGACGTCACCGGCGGGCACCTCGAGGGTGAGCCCTCCCACCGCGGCACGGCTCTGCCCCGGGTACTGCTTGGTGACGCGGCGCAGCAGGACCGCAGCACCGCGGACCTCCCGGGGCGCGGGGGTGCCCCGCACCTCCCGGGCTGCAGGGACGGCGCGCTCCCCGGGGGACGACGTCGCCGGGTACGACGTCGCCGGGTACGACGCCGCGGCACGCGGGGTGGGGTCCACGGCGGGTTCACCCACGGAGACCTCGCGCGGTGGTGAGGCGACCCAGGAGCACGAGCGCCAGGTCGAGGACCGCGGTGAGGACCACGACGCCCACGAGGCCGCTGAGGGCCAGGCCCGCGGCGTCGTCGCCCCGCTTCGCGAGGCCGGCGAAGACCAGACCGCCCAGGCCGGAGCCCACCGTGTACGCGGCGAGCGCCGCGACACCCCCGCTCAGGCGCGCGGAGACGCGGATCCCCGCCAGGACGGCCGGCCACGCGAGGGGCAGCTCCACGGTGGTCAGCATCCGCAGCCGGCCCATGCCGATCCCGCGCGCGGAGTCGGAGAGGACAACCGGGATGCCGCGGAGGCCCCGCAGCGTGCACCGCAGGACCGGGAGGACGGCGAAGAAGGTCACCGCGAGCATCCCCGGCACCGCTCCCCCGCCGGTGAGCACGAGGAGAACGGCCAGCACGGCGAAGGCCGGAACGGTCAGTGCCATCCCGGCCAGGGTCTCGCTCGTGGCGTGCGCGGCCGGGTGGCGGTGCACCAGCACCGCGAGTGCCACGGCCAGCAGCGTGGCCGCGCCGAGGCACGGCAGCACCAGGGCGAGGTGCTGCCAGCAGGCCGTGGCGATCTGCTCGCGGTGCTGCGCCATGAACTCCCCCACGAGGCTCTCCTCTCTCGGCGCGGTGGGACCGTCCGGACCGAGGTGCGGCCACACGGTCAGGATCGATTGATCACCCTACTGACGATGAGTTGATTGTCCACCTTGCGGCAGCTGATTGTTGTTATTGCATGTATATTTCTTCACTTATACTTGTTTAAGAAACTATTTCTGGCGTAACGTGTGTGGTGCTCCGGCGGCCTCCCGAGCCGTCCCCCGACAAGGAAGTGGTTCCCGTGTCCCTGCTCATCCAGCGCCCCGATCCCCGCAGCCTGCGCCGCCGTCCGGCGGACGACCTGCTCTCCGACGGCACCACCATGGGTGCCGTGGAGCTGCTCGTGAAGGACCTGGACGGGATGATCGCCTACTACTCCACCGGCATGACCCTGGACGTCCTGCAGCACTCCGGGGACACCGCCGTACTGGGCCACGACGGCCGCGTAGTCCTGCGCCTGCGCCGCGTCACGGACCTGCCATCCTGGCGCCCGAACCAGGCGGGCCTGTTCCACACCGCCGTGCTCTTCGACGACGACGCCGCCCTGGCCCGCGCGCTCGCCTCGACGGCCCGTTTCGCACCGGGCACCTTCACGGGCTCCGCGGACCACCTCTACAGCCAGGCCTTCTACTTCACGGACCCCGAGGGCAACGGCGTGGAGCTCTACGCGGACCGCCCCCGGGAGACCTGGCAGCGCGAGGCGAACGGCCTGCTCAGCCTGGCCTCCAACTATCTGGACCCGAACGAGTTCCTGCGCACGAATCTGTCCCGGGAGGCGCCACAGCCAACCACGGCACCGGCCTCCACGCTGGGTCACGTGCACCTGCAGGTGGGCGACATCCCCACGGGGCGCGAGTTCTACGTGGACACGCTCGGCTTCGAGGTGATGAGCGACGCCGGGTCCGCCCTGTTCATCTCCGCGGGCGGCTACCACCACCACATCGCTCTGAACACGTGGAACAGCGCGGGCGCCGGTCCGCGCGCCGCGTCCCTGGGTCTGGGCCAGGTCAACATCGACCTCCCCACCGCCGAGGACGTCTCCGCGCTGGAGGAGCGCCTCACGGACCACCGGGTGACCACCCGCCACGATGGCGCCGTGCTGCGCTTCGAGGACCCGTGGGGCACTCTCATCCAGGTCGCGCAGGCCCCCGCGCCGGGCGTCGCCTGACACTGCCCGCCCCCGTAATGTCGGCTTGCTACAGTCGCCAAGGAAAATGCCCCGACCGGCCACCACACCACCGCAGGAGGTTCTCATGAGCCAGCACGCACCCACCACCGCACGGATCGCCGGGATCGAGCAGGAGATCTTCCGGCTGAACCTGGGCGGGAACACGTTCGGGTGGACGAGCGACGAGCAGCAGTCCTTCGACGTCCTGGACACCTTCGTGGCCGCGGGCGGAAACTTCGTGGACACCGCGGACATGTACTCCGTGTGGGCCGAGGGCCACGAGGGCGGGGAGTCCGAGACGGTCCTGGGGCGCTGGTTCGCGGCGCGCGGCAACCGTGACTCCGTGGTGCTCGCGACCAAGACCGGGGCGCACCCGCAGTTCCGCGGCCTGGCCCACGACACCGTGGTGGCTTCTCTCGAGGCGTCCCTCGACCGGTTGCAGACCGGCTACGTGGACCTCTACTACGCACACTATGACGACGCGGACACGCCCATCGAGCAGCAAGTGGAAACCTTTCACGAGCTCGTGGACTCCGGGCGCGTGCACGCAGTAGGGCTGTCCAACTACTCGCCGCAGCGCATGCGCGAGTTCTTCACGGTGGCCCGCGAGCGCGGCATGGCGGTGCCCGCGGCCATCCAGCCGCAGTACAACCTGGTGCACCGCCGCGATTTCGAGCGGGACTACGCCGCGATCGCCCAGGAGTACGACGCTGCCGTGTTCCCCTACTTCGCCCTGGCCTCCGGCTTCCTCACGGGCAAGTACCGCACCACCGATGACCTCGAAGGAGCGGCCCGCGAGCAGATGGCCCGGGAGTACGTCTCCCCCGAGGGTTTCGCGGTTGTGGAGGAACTGGTCTCCGTGGCGGACAGGCACCGCGCCGAGCCGGCCACCGTGGCCCTCGCATGGCTGCTCGCCAAGGGCGTCACCGCACCCATTGCTTCCGCATCCTCCGCCGCGCAGCTGTCCTCGCTGGTGGCGGCGCCCGCACTGCACCTGGGCGCGGACGACATCGCCGCACTGGACCGGGTGTCGCAGCCCTTCGCGTGAGGGGACGCTGGGTGCACGCAGCAGACGCCGCGCGGCGGCGTCATGATCGTGTCGCTGACAGCGGAACCGGCGGGGACACCCTTGCCGAGGAAAGTGCCGCGGTGCCAGACTGGAACCATCACCCGATAGAAAGGATTCTCGACAATGGCTGAACTGTCCGGCAAGAAGATTCTCGTTCTGGTGACCAACCAGGGCGTGGAGCAGGACGAGTTGAAGGTGCCCCTGGAGAGGTTGCGAGCTGACGGGGCGGAGGTTACGGTGGCCGCCCCCGAGACCGGCGAGGTGAAGTCCCTCGTGGGCGACTGGGACCGAGGAGAGACCTTCCCCGTGGACCAGACCATCTCCAGCGTCAACGAGTCCGAGTACGACCTGCTGCTGCTGCCCGGCGGGACCCTCAACGCAGACGCCCTGCGCTTGGACCAGGACGCACAGAAGACCGCCAAGGCCTTCGCGTCCTCCGGCCGCCCAGTGGCCGCCTTGTGCCACGGCCCGTGGCTGCTCGTGGAGACCGGCCTGGTGGACGGAAAGACCCTGACCTCCTACCCGTCGGTGAAGACGGACATCGTCAACGCCGGCGGCAACTGGGTGGACCAGGAGGTCAAGGTGTGCCCCGCCAAGGAGTGGACCCTGATCACCTCCCGCAACCCCGGTGACCTGGACGCGTTCGTGGGCGCCATCGAGGAGCAGCTCACCGCCTGATCCGCGCCCCTTCACACCGCAGGACGACGGCGGGCCCCACCTTCCCGGTGGGGCCCGCCGTTCGCACGTGGTGCCGACGACGTGGTGCCGCGGCGCCCAGGTCGCCCGGGGTCCGACCCGCGCGCCGGCTGGCCGACGTCACGCACGGGCCGGCCGGGTGGCCGGCCGAGGGGCGCGCGACCGGCGCGGCCGCTCAGCAGCCGTGGGCGGTCAGCGGCCCAGCACGTTCCTCAGCGCGCCGAGAATGAGCGTCACCGACTCGGGGCACGCGTTCGGACCCATGAGTCCGATGCGCCACACGGTGTTCGCGTACTCCTTCACCCCGGGGCCGATCTCGATGTTGTAGGTCTCCAGCAGCTCCCTGCGGACGGCTGCGGAGTCCACTGCCTCGGGAACCTTCACGGTAGTCAGCTCCGGCAGACGGTACCCCTCCCGGGCGAACAGCTCCAGGCCCATCTCCTGCAGACCGTCCTGCAGCGCACGGCCAGCGGCATCGTGACGGGCGCGGACGGCGTCGAGTCCCTCCGCCAGGACGCGGCGCAGACCAGCCTCCAGGGAGGCGACCATCGCCACCGGCGCGGTGTGGTGGTACGTGCGGGTGGCCCCGGAGGCCTCCCCCACGTAGCCGCCGAGCATACCCAGGTCCAGGTACCACGAGCGGGGCTTCTCCACACGGCGCTCCCAGGCGCGGTCCGACACGGTGAACGGAGCCAGACCGGGAGCCACGCCCAGGCACTTCTGGGTGCCGGCGTAGCCGATGTCGATCCCCCACTCGTCTGCCTTCAGCTCGATGCCGCCGATGGAGGTCACGGCATCCACGAGCAGCAGCGCATCCCCCTTGAGCGCGCCGAGAGCGGCGATGTCCGAGCGCACACCCGTGGAGGTCTCCGCGTGCACGGCGGCGATGACCTTGGGTGAGGGGTGCGCGGCGGCCACCTTCTGGGCGTCCACGGGCTCACCGAAGGGAAAGTCCACGCGGGTGACCTCGGCGCCGCAACGGGCAGCGACGTCGCACATGCGCTCCCCGAACAGGCCGTTGACCGCGATCACCACGGGATCCCCCGGGTTCACGAAGTTCACGAACGCCGCCTCCATACCAGCGGAACCGGTGGCCGAGAGCGGGAGCGTGCGGCGGTTCTCGGTGCCCCACACCGCCCGGAGACCGTCGCAGGCGCTGTCCATGACGGCGAGGAACTGGGGGTCCAGGTGGCCGAGCAGCGGACGGGCCAGCGCCTCGGTGGCCTCCGGGTACGGGTTGGTGGGGCCTGGGCCGAACAGGTGTCGGACGGTGAGGATGTCGCTCATGGAAGGGTCTCCTGACTGCGCCAGCCGAACTCGCGTCCTCGCGGGGCGGTGTCCGCGGGAGCACCGGCGGACGGCGGCGCGCTGTGGTGTGCGGGGCCGCCTCCAGGGTAGAGCCAGATCACACGCGGCGCGATCCCCGCGCGTGCCGGTGCCGACAGGGCCGCGGCGTCGTCCCCTCCGCGCTCCGCACCCTGGCGACGCCGCTGGGCTCAGTTCGCGAGCTCGGAGCGCCGCTGACGCAGCTCGCGTTCCGCGAATCGCAGGGGCGACCCGTGGAACGGCAGCGCATGGAGGTCAACGGCGGACGCAGCCCTGAGCGCCAGCGCGTTCGCTGAGTGCGCTGCACGCTCCGGGAGCCCGATGGCACGGGCGAAAGCAGCCCAGTGGCTCGCCCTGAGGTTCTTGGTCCGCCCGTCCACCGGCAGCGCCTGGGTCCTGTCGTCGTACAGGAGCGTACAGGGCACGTCGTAGACGGGGGCCACCTCGAACCGCCCGTCGACGCCAGCGAGCACGGACACGTTCTTGGCGTGGAGATCACCGTTGCCGGACAACCACGAGAACACGAACTGGAGGTACAGGTTCCTAGTGGCCACCAGGGGCGCGGCTGTCTGCTCCGCCAGCGCCCGCACGACCTCCTCCGAGGTGCACGTGTACTTGGCCGCCGGCGCCAGCCCCATGACCTGGCACGCGTCCTCCAGCGCCGTGCGGGACCAGCCGCTGCCGAGCTGCCTCCGGTCGAAGCGCTCCACCAGCAACCCGGGAACCCCGTGGCGGTCCACCACCGTCTGCGCAGTGGCCACCGGGATCCTGAGCTGCCTCGCGGCGGCGAGGTGGAGCGCTTCGTTGGCCACGAGGTGGGCGTGCTCCGGGGGATCGAGCTTGAGGATGTATCGCTTCTCCGCTGCCGCCACGGGTGCCGTGAGCATCGACGCGCTGGCCTTCTCCTGGACACCCGGCAGGGCGTGGAGATCCAGAGCGGCGGCGAGCCGTGAGAAGTCGACGTTTTGCAGGTGAGCGGTGTCGACCAGCGGCTCGGGCTCGGCCGGAGGGGTCCCGGCGGGGACCACCTGGACGTCTCCCGGGGCATCGGCCCCCACGGCCATGAGAAGGGAGAGCTCGTCGTCGGGACTCGTCTTGATCGCGTTCCGCAGGACGGTCAGACGGTGCCCTTCCGGCAACAGTCCCGCGAAGAACGCGGGGACCCCGCCCGAGGCCGTGGTCACGGGCGTCTCCTTGACGGGAAGCGTCGTCGCCACCGGTGGGCCGCCCTGCTGCCCGTAGTTCCCGTCGTAGGTGAACACGGTGCTCGCGCCGTCGCCCCGTTCCAGTCGGGCCGCCAACCGCCCAGCCTTGTAGACGTCCGCCGCACGGACCGAGCGCAGGTGCTGCACGTCTGCCGTCATGCCACGCTCACCCGCAGACCGAGCACACCGGCCGTGGCGACGAGGGCGGCCACCGTGGGGTTGCCCCGTCCCGTCTCGATGGCGCGCACCGTCCTCTCGGAGACGCCAGAGAGGTCCGCGAGGTCCTTCTGGGTGAGCCCCGCCTCGCGACGTGCTCGCCGGATGGCCTCGCCGGGCTCCATGATCCCCTGCATCAGTCCCCCTCCGGCAAGTAGTTGCCGATTTCGATTCAGTGGACCCCATTCTACCGCCAAACCTGGCAAACCGGCAAGATGTTGCCTTTCTGGGCTCCGCGGCGTCGTCAAACGCGCCCGAGGTGGCCTATCGGCAGGATGCTGCCGCTCTGGGCAGGAAGGTCAGTGCGAGCACCACGGCCGCCACGATCAACCCCGCGATGCACAGCACCGCCCCGTTCCACCCCGCGGCGGTGAAAGGGACGCCCACCGCGTAGCCGAGCACTGACGAACCGCCGTAGTAGAGCAGGGTGTACAGCGACGACGCCTGGGCGCGCCCCTCTGTGGCGAGGGCGGGAACCCACCCGTTGGCCACGGAGTGCGCCGCGAAGAACCCGGCCGTGAACACGAGCAGCCCCGCCACAATCACGGGCAGCCACGGCACGGCAGTGAGCAGCAGCCCCGTGAGCATGACCAGTGCGGAGCCGAGCAGCACGGGGCGGCGTCCGAACCGCCCCGCGAGGCCGCCGGCCCGTGCAGAGGACCACGTGCCGGAGAGGTACGCCAGGAACAGCACGGACACCACACTCTGGGGCACGCCGAACGGCGCCTCGCCCAGGTGGAAGCCGATGTAGTTGTAGACGGCCACGAACCCGCCCATGAGCAGGAAGCCCTGCAGGTAGAGCGTGAGCAGCCGCCGGTCCCGGAGGTTGAGCCACAGGTGGGAGAGCAGTCCCTGCTCACCCGTGAGCCGCACCGGTTGGGGCGTGAACCCGCGCTGCCGTGGCGCGAGCACGATGAACACCACCGCAGCCGCCGCGGCGAGCAGGGCAACGACGGACGTGCCCACCTGCCAACCGAAGAAGTCCGCGAGGGGTGCGGCGACGATCCGCCCGAACAGTCCGCCCAGGCTGGTCCCGGAGATGTAGGTCCCGGCGGCCACTGCGCCGTAGCGGGGGCTGACCTCCTCCGCGAGGTAGGCCATGGCCACCGCCGGGATGCCGCCCAGGGCCATGCCCTCCACAAACCGCAGGGCCACCAACGCCTCGAACGTGGGCATGAACCCCATGAGCACGCCCAGGCACGTGGCCGCCACGACGGCGATCACCATGGCCCGCAGCCGCCCCCACCGGTCCGAGACGAGCGACCACGGAATCACTCCCACCGCGAGCCCCAGTGTGGCCGCAGAGACGGCGAGCGCGGACTGGGCGGCGTCCACGTGCAGGTCCTCGGCCATGATGGGAAGCACGCCCTGCACCGAGTACAGCTGCGCGAACGTGGCCACGCCCGCGCACAGCAGCGCCACAAGGATGCGCCGATAGCCCGAGCTCCCCCTGTCGTAGCCCTCCCACACCCTGCGTGACGATCCCATACCCGGGTGCACCTCCTGCTGCGACTGTCCTGCCCGGGCAGCTGCGTCTTCCCGGGCCCGGCCGTACCATTCCTGCACGACCTCGGCCAGGGTACGCCCGGTGCGCGCCCGGGCCCGGGCCGCTCCCACGCGAGGTTTCCGTGCGGCGCCGTGCAGGAGTCACGCGGAAGCGGCGGCACCGCCCCGGACACGACGACGCCCGCGTCCTCCCTGGGGAGGACGCGGGCGAACGGTCATTCTGGCGCGGGGCACACCGCTCCGCGGAGTGTCAGGAGCCGGCGACGGTGGAGGCAAGCCGCTCGAGGGACTCCTCCAGAACCTTCTCGCCGAAGAGCGGGAAGCTGATCTTCTTCGTCACCTTGGGGTTGGCGTGCTCCCACGAGTAGGTGAGGGTCACGGTGGTGGAGTCCGAGCCCTCGGGCTGCAGCTCGTACATCCACTCCCAGCCGTTGTCCTCCACGGTGGTGCCCTCGGGGCAGGGCTTCCACGCGATGAGCTTGTTGGGGTCCAGACCGGTGACGTGGTTCTCCGTCTTGTAGTCCCCGCCCATCATCTCGGCGTGCATGTTCATCACAAAGACGTCGCCGACGTTCTGGATGCGCTGGTCCGTGCCGGAGATGACGGTCCCGGAGGCGTCCAGGTCGGGGTGCTTGGCGGGCAGTGTCAAGACCTCGAAGATCTCCTCCGCCGGGGCGTCGATGACACGGCTGACGGTAATGCTCTTCTCGCTCACGAGGTACCTCCTATGTGGTGACGTGTCTCTGTTCCGTTTCAGAGTAGCCAGGACCGGGGCTGGGTGTTCAAGTGTTTTTGCGGTGGGCGAAGAACCTCGCGCCGTTCGGGCGGCCTGCTGGCTCGGGCCGCGGTGGCTGCGCGGGCCCCGGCCGCGGCGCCTTCTCCGGCTGACCGGCCAGCCGTGCGAGGCCCAGCAGGTGGTGGGCGAACCCGAGTTCGGCGCGACCCTCGAACCGCGCGGAGGTGATCGCCCGGATCCGGTCCGTGGCCTCGATACGCGCTCCCGTCCGGTGCAGCGCGGCCACGAGTGCCTCGTCCTCGCTGCACTCCAGTGGCGGAAAGCCCCCGGCGCGTTCGTAGCACACCGCACGAACCCCCATGCTGGCGGCATGGATGTGCGGGTGGCCCTCCGCAAGCGTGTGCTCCCGCTGCCACAGGCGGTACACGGCCACCGGGCACTCCGAGGGGTCCGGTTCCACGGTGCCGAGGACCGCGTCCACCCCGTGCGCCGCGCGCCCCAGCTGGTGCGTCAGCCAGTGTGCGGGCACGGCGGTGTCCGCGTCCGTGGACGCGATCCACTCCGGCCGACTGTTCGCCAGGGCCCACGACGCCGCGGCCGCCCGGGCCCCGCCCGCGCTGCGCCACGTCCCCGTCACCACCTTTAGCCGCGCTACCTCTGCAGCCAGTCCCGACGCCGCCCACGCGGTCCTCGCGCGTTCCACCGTGCGATCGGTGCACGCGTCCGCGGCGAGCACCACCGTCACGTGGAGCGGCGTGGACACGACGGGTGCGGCGGGAGGCGACGGCCGGGCGCCGGCGAGCGGCGCGGCGGCGGCGCTGCCCGGTCCCGCAGGCTCCGGTGTCGCAGAGCTGGGCAGGGGTGTGGCTCGCGGCGGCGTCCCTGTCATGCCGGTCACGGCGCAGGCCGACGCGATGGCCGCCGCCACCGACGTGATGCACCGCCCCACGTGCTGCTCCTCGTTGCAGGCCGGGACGACCACGGCCACCCGGTGCATCACGGCTCGTCCCGAGGCACGAGGCCGAAGATCTCCAGTTCGAAGTCCCGCTCGCGGTGGCTCACCACGCGCCGCAGCTCCGGGCGGCGGCGGGCCTCACGGTGCACGTCCGCACCGTCCAGGGGCCAGTCCGCGATGGGGTGGCGCCAGTGGCACAGCACCAGGTGCCCGTCCGGTCGCAGAGCGGCCACGCAACGCCCGAGCAGCTCGTGCCACTGCGTGGGAGAGCAGAAGTAGCCCATCTCGCTCACGACCACCAGATCCCGGCCGGTCCAGTCCTCACGCCAGTCCGCGGGCAGCACGGCGTGGACGAGCTCGACGTTCGCGAGGTCCTCCTCCGCGAGCCGGGCGCGGGCAGCGCGCAGGGCGACGTCGCTCGCGTCCACCGCGGTCACGGCACCCGCCCGCCGGGCCAGGGCCGCGGTGAGCGCTCCCGTGGAGCAGCCGAGGTCCAGGACCCGCTCGTAGCGCGGGCGCGGGAGGCACCCGAGGAGCACGTCCCGCTTGCGCCGCTCGTACCAGGAGGTGTCCACGGCCCAGGGGTCCGCGGCGGCCGTGTGCACGCGGTCGAAGACGGCGCTCTGGTCCGGGGTGGCCACCACGAAGAACTCGGCAGGGCGCTCGAAGTGCGCCAGCACGTGCTCGCCCAGCAGCACCTCGTCCCCGGGGCGGTCCGAGAGCGGGCGCACCTGGGTCACGTGGTGGTCGAGGGCGGCGCGCTTGGCGGCCCGGTCGACGTCGTCGAGCGGCACCCGCACGAGACCGCGCGGCAGCCGCGTGGGCGTGCCCCAGTGCCACAGCCACACCGGGAACTGGACGCAGCGCACGCCCCGCGCCCCGGCGGCGAGCGCCACGGTGCGGCCCAGGGTGTCGTGGTCCGTGTGGCCGTCCTGCTCCCACGTGGAGAGCACGAGGGGCTTCCGGCCCTTCTCCGCCCACGCGATGTGCTCCGCCACGGGGGCGCGCAGCTGCTCCTCCGTGAGCGAGCCGTCCGAGAGGTCGAGGAAGTGGGGGACGGCGTCCGGGCCCACGAGCGTGCGCAGGGCCGCCACCATCTCCTCGCGCCGCACCTCGGCCAGTTCGTGCGGGGCGTACGTGGTGGAGTCCGGGTGCGAGTTCTCCCCGAGCGTGGCCACGACCACGCGGACGTCCGCCCCGGCCCGCGCCAGTCGGTGGACGGTGCCGCCAGCACCGAGGGTCTCGTCGTCCGGGTGGGCGGCGAAGACGACGGCGCGGTCCACCCCGGCCAGGTCCAGTTCCGGGGCGCGGTGCAGGGCGCCGCAGCGGGCCCACTCCGCCTCCGGGGTGCCGGGGTCCCGGTGGTCGAAGCTCACCACGGGGTGTCCTCCTCCCCCAGCTCGAGCAGGGTGCGGCCGAGGGCTGCGGTGTCCCGCTCGGCGTGGTCCTGGCGGATGTAGACCTGCAGGGACTCCACGCGGCGCACGTGCGCCGGGTTCCCCGTGAGCGGGCCGGGGCCCGTGGCGCGGGAGACCACGCTGATGACGGACTCGGCGGCGTCGGCCACCGTGCGGCGCACGCGAAGGGCCCAGGCGGCGCCACGGTCCCCGGCGGCGTCGCCGTCGTCCACGGCCTGCGCGGCACGGTCCAGGACGGCGCGGGCGGCGCCGAGTTCGAGGTCCAGCCGGCCGAGAGCGGTGAGGGCGGCCTCGTCCACCGGGCGGCGGGGGTGTCCCAGCTGCTCCCACAGCAGGTCCGCGACGGCCTGCGCGCCGCCCAGCCACACGGCCGCCACGCCCATGCCGCCCCACGCGAAGCCGGGGCGCGTCAGGTACCACTCGTCCGCGCCGAGGGGCTCGGCGGGGACGTGCTCGAAGGACACCGGCACGGTGGTCACCTCCGCGAGGCCGTGCGAGATCCACTCCGAGGCCGGTTCCGGGGCGAACCCGGGGTGGTCCGTGGCCACGACGAACGCCCGCCGGTGGCCCGTAGGCGTCCCGTGCTCGTCGGTCACGTGGGCGGTCACGACGGCGCGCGTCACGGAGTCCGCGAGCGAGCACCACGGCTTGCTGCCGGTGAGCGTCCACGCCTCGGGGGCGACGACGCCGCCCGGGACGGCCAGCAAGGGCTCCCCCGGGCCCTCGGCGGCCCACACGGCCCAGGTCTCGTCCGTGCCTGCCAGGTCCTCGCGACCGGCCTGGCGCAGGATGGCGAGGGCGTCCAGGTGGGGTTCGATGATGCGCGCGTGGGCGAGGTCCAGCCGGCCCAGCGCGGTCAGCTCCGCCCACAGCTCGCGCGTGGCACCCTCACCCGGCGGCGGCAGCTCCCACCCGAGCACGCGGGCCCGCTCCAGGGCGTGCTCGACGAAGCGGCGCACCGCCTGCTGATCAGGCGCGACGGCCGGTGGAAGGGGGAGAGCAGGATGACCGGACACGACAGTAAGCCTACGTGCCGTGGCCGGGGCGGCGGGCGAGAGCGCTGACCCGCGGCCCTGCCCCTACGATGAACCCACGCCACGAAAGGGACGCAGCATGTTCACCGTTGATCCGAAGTCCACCACCCCGGTCTACGAGCAGCTCGTGGAGTGCGTGCTGCGGGATGTCTCCGCGGGCGAGCTCGCAGTGGGCGACAGGATCCCGCCGGTGCGCGCGCTCGCCGCTGAGCTGAGTCTCGCCGCGGGCACCGTGGCCAAGGCGTACCGCGAGATGGAGACACGCGGGATCATCGAGACGCGCGGGCGCAAGGGCACCTTCATTGCGCAGGGCCGTGACGAGCGGGACGACGCCGCGGCGCGCGCCGTCGTCGACTACCTCGCGGTGGTCGCGGACCGCCTGCACTACTCGCCGCAGGAGTGCGTGGCGCTCGTGGAGCGCGCGCTGGACCGCCGCGCCCAGGGCTGACCGCCCCTGTGGCCGCCCGGATCACCCGGGGGGCCCGATGCCCCGAGCTGCCCCTGTGCGGGCCTGACTGCGCCCAGGACTGCACCGCGGCAGGTGCCCCGTGCCGCCCGTGGCCGGAACGACGTCGCCCTGCCGTCCACCGGTCACGGTGTCCAGCAGGGCGAGGCGCGGGTCTGCAGTCGTGCGGGTGGCTCAGTCCTCCCGGTCCCGACCGCCGTGGCGCACCACGAGCGAGAGCAGCAGCGCCGCGAGGCAGAACACGGCCAGGAGCATGAGGCCCACGAAGTAGGAGTTGTTCTCCGGATCGTAGGTGGCGCCCATGACCAGCGGCGGGAAGTAGCCGCCCAGGCCACCGGCCGCGGCGATCACGCCGCCCACGGTGCCCACGTTCGCCGCCGGCGTCGCCCGGCCCACCCACGCGAACACGCCGCCGGTGCCGAGGCCCAGGAACAGTGCCATGAGCAGGAACAGCGGACCGTAGACGTGCTCGCCGCTGGGCTGGAACGCCACGAGCACCGCGCACACGATGGTCCCGGCCAGGGACAGCAGCGTGATGACCTTGGGCCCGAGCTTGTCCGCGAGGGTGCCGCCCACGGGGCGGGCGATCACGGCCGCGACCGCGAAGCCCGCGGTGCGGGTGCCTGCGGCGGTGGGGTCGTACGAGTAGACGTTGGCGAGGTACGTGGGCAGGTAGTTGGAGAACGCCACGAACGCGCCGAAGACCACGGCGTAGAGGAAGCACAGCTGCCACGTGACCTTGAGCTTGAACGCCGCCTTCAGCTTCGGCACCACCGGCTCCACGGGGACGCCCGCGCGCGCCGGGGAGTCACGCAGCATGAGCCAGCACAGCACCGCGCTGACAGCCACGATCGCGGCGATGATCACGTGCGTCGTGAAGTACCCGGTGGCCGCCACGAGCCGCGGGGTGAAGAACGCGGAGACCGCGGTGCCCACCATGCCGGCACCGAACACGCCCGTGGCGAAGCCCTTGCGGTGGGACTCGTACCACGCGGAGCAGAACGGGATGCCGATCGCGAAGACCGTGCCCGCGATGCCCAGGAAGAACGCGACCACCACCAGCAGCGGGAAGTTGTGCATTCCCCCCACCACGCCGGTGAGCAGCACGAGCGGCGCGGTGACCCCCAGGATCACCGTGAACATCAGCCGCCCGCCGAACTTGTCCGTGAGCGCCCCCACGGGCACGCGGGCGATCGAGCCCACGAAGATGGGCATGGCCACCAGGATGGCCGTCTGCCCCGGGCTCAGGTGCATCTCCGTGGCGTAGCGCTTGGACAGCGGCCCGATCACGGTCCACGCCCAGAACCCCACGGTGGAGGCCAGGGTGGCCAGCACGAGGTTCCTGAGCTGGCCCTGCTTCAGGTTCGGTGTCGCCGCGGCGACGGGGGCGGTGGACATGGTTCTCCTCGGTGGGTGCGGTGGGACAGTGGGGCGTGGTGCTACTTGGCGCGCGTGGAACCGGAGTGCTCGCGCGGAGGGCGCGTGCGGCGTCGTGTGCTCGCGCGGTCCTGGGTGCCGATGGGCTCCCAGCCGCGCCGGTAGTTCACCGAGCCCGCGCGGGGCGAGTCCCCCCGGGAGCGGTAGACGATGTACGGGCGGAAGAGGTAGTGCAGGGGCGCGGTGAACGCGTGCACCAGGCGGGTGAAGGGCCACACGGCGAACAGCGCCATGCCCCACAGCACGTGCACGTGGAAGCTCGTGGACGCGGCGGCCATGGCGCCCACGTCCGGCTGCAGGATCCACAGCGAGCGGAACCACGGGGAGACCGTCTCGCGGTAGTCCACGGTGGAGGGGTCGAACACGGAGAGCACCGTGGTGGCGAGCCCTGCCAGCAGGGCGCCCACGAGCATCACGTACATGAACTTGTCGTTGTTCGTGGTGGCCATGAACACCGGCCCGGTCAGGCGGCGGCGCACGATCAGCAGCACCAGGCCCACCAGGGTGCCCACACCGGCCACCGAGCCGATGGACAGCGCCAGGAAGTGGTACGCGTGCTCGGACATGCCCACGGCCTCGGTCCAGGACTTGGGGATCACCAGGCCCATGATGTGACCCGCCAGCACCGCCAGGATGCCGAAGTGGAACAGCGGGGACGCGATGCGCAGCAGACGGGACTCGTAGAGCTGCGAGGAGCGGGTGGTCCACCCGAACTGGTCGTACTTGTAGCGCCAGATCAGCCCGCCCACCAGGGTCAGCATGACCACGTACGGCAGGACTCCCCAGAGCAGGATGTCGATCACGTTCACGGGTTTCCTCCGGTCATGGGCAGCAGGCGGGGGTCGTAGGCGTCCAGGCCCACTTCCTCGGTGGGCGGGCCGTAGCCGGCCATCCGGGCCACGGCGGACTCGTCCTCGGGCGAGGGCCCGGGCAGGGTGGAGCACACGAGCTCCACCGCGCAGGCCTGGGGAAGCTCGTCCCGGACCAGCGCCAGGCGCAGCAGCTCCAGGGACGGTCGGTAGCGCTGCAGCAGCTCGAAGCCGTCCTCCGCGGAGACGCGCGCGGCGAACTCGAGCACCACGGGCAGGTGGTCCGGCAGCTCCTCGTCCCCGAACTCGCAGCCGTGGGAGCGGTAGACCTGCTTGAACGCGGACAGCGCCTCGCCGCGGCGTCGGGTGTCCCCGTCCGTCCAGTACGTCAGGTGCAGGCTGTGGCGGCGGGAGAGGTCGAACTCCTGGACGTACTCGCCCTGGATCTCCCGCAGGTCCGGCCCGCGCAGCCACTCGGTCAGCGGCGCGATCCGCTGCGGGTCCACGCCCACTTCCTCGAGCGCGCTCTCCAGCAGCGGCAGCTGCGCCACGAGCTCCGGGCTCGGGTAGCTCAGCAGCAGTCCGGCGCACTGGCGTACCACCGCGGAGCGCTGCGGCGTGCGGTCACGGTAGCCGGGGACCTCCACGGTCCCCTTGCCGGGCTTGCCCAGCAGGTTCGCGAGCAGGCCCATCACCGGCCCCCGTCCGCGCCGGCGGTCCCCTGGTCCGGGCGGGAGCCGGGGTTCGACGACGTCGCCGCGAGGCTCGCCGCGTCCTCCTCGGCCTGCGATCCCTGCCCGATCCGGGCGGGGAACAGTCCGGAGGGCGTGCCGTTGCCGTCCCAGTTCAGCAGGTTCACGCGCCCGGCCAGCTGGTCGTTGCCCGTGGGGTCCTCCCCGCGCTGGCGCGCCTTGAGCGCCGCGAAGTTCTCCACCGCCACGGGGGCGGGGCGCCCGGAGGCCTCCCCGAACACGCCGGTCTGGCCCATCCCGGGTCCGCCGTCCACGTCCAGGGAGCAGCCGATCTCCTCCAGGTTGTGGGCGTCCTCCACGTGGGCGGCGGGGATCACATAGCGCTCGTCGTACTTGGCGATCGCCATCAGCCGGTACATCTGCTTGATCTGCGCACCGGTCATGCCCACCGCCTCCGCGATGCTCTCGTCCGGCTCGTCACCGAGCGTGATGTCCCGCATGTACGCCCGCATGGCCGCGAGCTTGCGCAGCACGTCCGTGATCAGCTCGGTGTCCCCCGCGGTGAACAGCTCCGCGAGGTACTCCACCGGGATCCGCAGGGACTCGATGGCCCCGAAGAGGTTCTCCGGGTCCTCGCCGTCGTGGCCCTGCTCCTTGAGGAGGTCCACGATGGGCGAGAGCGGCGGCACGTACCAGACCATGGGCATGGTGCGGTACTCCGGGTGCAGCGGCAGCGCCACCCGCAGGGTCTTGGCGAGCGCGTACACCGGGGACTTGCGGGCGGCGTCCAGCCAGTCCTCGGGGATTCCGTCACGCCGGGCCGCCTCGACCACCTCGGGATCGTTCGGGTCCAGCATCAGGTCCAGCTGCGCCTCGTACAGGTCCTGCTCGTTCGGGGTCGCGGCCGCCTGGGTGACCTTGTCCGCGTCGTACAGAAAGATGCCGATGTAGCGCATGCGGCCCACGCACGTCTCCGCGCACACCGTGGGGATGCCCACCTCGATGCGGGGGTAGCAGAACGTGCACTTCTCGGCCTTGCCGGACTTGTGGTTGTAGTAGATCTTCTTGTACGGGCAGCCGGTGATGCACTGGCGCCAGCCGCGGCAGCGGTCCTGGTCCACCAGCACGATCCCGTCCTCGGTGCGCTTGTAGATGGCACCGGAGGGGCACGAGGCCATGCAGGACGGGTTGAGGCAGTGCTCGCACAGCCGCGGCAGGTAGAACATGAACGTCTGCTCGAACTCGAACTTGATGCGGTCGTTCGCGTCCTTGCGCAGCTTCTCCACCACGGGGTCCAGGTGACCCATCTCGGTGGCTCCGCCGAGGTCGTCGTCCCAGTTCGCGGACCACTCGATCTTGGTGTCCTTGCCCGTGATCAGGGACTTGGGCCGCGCCACCGGGAAGTCGTCGCTGGCCGGAGCGTTGACCAGGTTCTCGTAGTCGTACGTCCACGGCTCGTAGTAGTCCTTCAGCTCCGGCTGCACCGGGGACGCGAAGAGCTGGGCGAGCTTCTTCAGCCGCCCGCCGGACTTGAGCTTGAGGTTGCCCCGTTTGTTGAGCTCCCAGCCGCCCTTCCAGCGGTCCTGGTCCTCGTAGCGGCGCGGGTAGCCCTGCCCGGGGCGGGTCTCCACGTTGTTGAACCACACGTACTCGGTGCCCGCCCGGTTGGTCCACGCCTGCTTGCACGTGACGGAGCACGTGTGGCAGCCGATGCACTTGTCCAGGGTCATCACCATGGCGACTTGCGACATCACACGCATCAGTACTGAACCTCCTGGGAACGTTTGCGGACCACGGAGACGATGTCCCGCTGGTTTCCGGTGGGCCCCATGTAGTTGAAGGCCCAGGACAGGTGGGCGTAGCCACCGATCATGTGGGTGGGTTTCACGAGGATGCGCGTCACGGAGTTGTGGATGCCGCCGCGCTTTCCCGTGGTCTCGGACTTGGGGACGTCGATCGTGCGCTCCTGGGCGTGGTGGACGTAGACGACGCCGGCCGGCATGCGGTGGGAGACCACGGCCCGTCCCACGAACACGCCGTTGGTGTTCACGCACTCCACCCACTCGTTGTCCGAGACCTCGATGGCCTGGGCGTCCTGCGGCGCCATCCACACCGTGGTGCCACCGCGCGAGAGCGAGAGCATGAACAGGTTGTCCTGGTACTCGGAGTGGATGGACCACTTGTTGTGCGGGGTCAGGTACCGCACGGCGATGGACAGCTCCCCCTTGTCACCGAGCTGCGGCTCGCCGAAGAGCCGGTGCATGTCCAGCGGCGGGCGGTAGACGGGGAGCATCTCCCCCATGTCCTTGAGCCAGTCGTGGTCCAGGAAGAAGTGCATCCGCCCGGTCAGGGTGTGGAACGGCTTGAGGCGTTCGATGTTCACGGTGAACGGCGCGTACCGGCGCCCACCGGTCTCGGAGCCGGACCACTCCGGGGAGGTGATCACGGGCACCGGCGCCTGCTGGGTCTCCTTGAAGGTGATGACCTTCTCCTCGGAGCCGCGGGCGAGGTCCGCCAGGGGCTTGCCCACCCGCTTCTCGAGGGTCTCGAAGCCCTGCGTGGCCAGTGCACCGTTGGTCGTGCCGGACAGGCTCAGGATCGCCTCGGCCATGCGCGCGTCCGAGTCCAGGGCGGGCCGGCCCTCCGCCGCACCGGAGTCGAAGACACCGTGCTGACGGCCCAGGCGGTCCACCGTGGCGGAGACGTCGAACGTCACGTTCTTGGTGGTCAGCCCGAGCTTGTCCGCGAGCGGGCCGAGCGCCACGAACTTGTCCCCGATCGCGGTGTAGTCCCGCTCCACGATCTTCATGGGCGGCAGGTTCTTGCCCGGCACCGCGGAGACGTCCGTGCCCTTCCAGTCCGGCACGTGACCGCCCGGCTGGGCGATCTCCCCGGGGGTGTCGTGCTGCAGCGCGGTGGCCACCACGTCCCTGCGGGTGTCCAGGTGGCCCACCGAGAGCCGGCTGACCTCGTCCGAGAGCAGCTGGAAGAGCTTCCAGTCCGTCTTGGCCTCCCACGGCGGGGTGATCGCCGGGGTGAACGCGTGCACGTACGGGTGCATGTCCGTGGAGGAGAGGTCGTACTTCTCGTACCACGTGGCCGCGGGGAAGACGACGTCGCTGAGCAGCGTGGAGGACGTCATGCGGAAGTCCGCGGAGACCAGCAGGTCCAGCTTCCCCTCGGGGGCCTCCTCCCGCCAGCGCACGTCCTGGGGCTTGGCCTGCGCGTGGTCCTCGCCGCGCACGCTGTGGTGGGTGCCCAGCAGGTGCTTGAGGAAGTACTCCTCGCCCTTCGCGGAGGAGCCGAACAGGTTGGAGCGCCACAGCACGAGCGTGCGCGGCCAGTTCTCCGGGGCGTCCGGGTCCTCGACGGCGAAGTTCAGCTCCCCGCTCTTGAGCTTCTGCGCGATCCACTCGGGTTCCGACGCCGCCTCGCCGCGTTCCACGCCGGCGATCGCCGCGTCCGCGACGTCCAGCGAGTTCTCGTGGAACTGCGGGTAGAACGGCATCCACCCCAGACGCGTGGACTGGGCCACGACGTCCGCCGTGTGCATGTTCTTCAGGTGGCCCTCCGCCAGCGGGGACTGCAGCGAGTCCGAGGAGTAGCCGTCCGAGCGCCACTGGTCCGTGTGCATGTACCAGAACGCGGTGCCGATCATGAACCGCGGCGGGCGGACCCAGTCGTTCGCGGAGGCCATGGCAGCCCAGCCGGTGATGGGGCGGGCCTTCTCCTGGCCCACGTAGTGCGCCCAGCCGCCGCCGTTGCGGCCCTGGCAGCCGCACAGCATGAGCATCGCGAGGATCGCCCGGTAGGTGGTGTCACCGTGGTACCACTGGCAGATGCCCGCGCCCAGGATGATCATGGACCGGCCGTGGGACTTCTCCGCGTTGGCGGCGAACTCCCGTGCGGTGCGGATCACGGCCTCCGCCGGAACGGACGTGACCTCCTCCTGCCACGCGGGGGTGTAGGGCGTGGCGGCGTCGTCGAGGCCCGCGGACCACTCGCCCGGAAGCCCGTCCCGGCCCACGCCGTACTGCGCGAGCATGATGTCGAAGACCGTGGTGACCGTGCGCCCGGCCACCGTGGTGGTGGGAACGCCGCGGTGGATCACGGAGCCCACCCCCGTGGGATCCGTGAACGCGGGCAGCTCCACGGTGCTGACCCCGCCCTCGTAGCCCGCGGAGTCCGCCACGGACAGCGCCGGCAGGGTGTCGCCGAGGTCCAGGTTCCAGCGGCCCTCGTCCTGCTCGTTGTAGCGGAAGCCCATCGAGCCGTTGGGCACCACGGGGCGGTGGGTGTGCCGGTCCAGCAGCACGGTCTTGAACGCGGGATCGGCCTGCCCCGCGGCGTCGTCGTCCCCCGCGGCCGCGAGGTCCTCGGCCGTCACGAACTTGTCCGGAACCACCGTGCCGTCCGCACGCCGGTCCAGCGAGACCAGGAACGGGAGGTCCGTGTACTGCAGGACGTACTCCTCGAAGAACCGCACCCGGCGGTCCACGAAGTTCTCCTTGAGGATCACGTGGCCCATGGCCATCGCGAGCGCGGCGTCCGTGCCGGCCTGCGCGGGCAGCCACTCGTCCGCGAACTTGGTGTTGTCCGCGTAGTCCGGGCTCACCGAGACCACCTTGGTGCCGCGGTAGCGGACCTCCGCGAGCCAGTGGGCGTCCGGGGTGCGGGTCACCGGGATGTTCGAGCCCCACATCATGAGGTAGGTGGCGTCCCACCAGTCGCCGGACTCGGGGACGTCCGTCTGGTCCCCGAAGACCTGCGGGGAGGCCACGGGCAGGTCCGCGTACCAGTCGTAGAAGCTGTTCATGACCCCGCCGATGAGGTTGATGAACCGCGCGCCAGCGGCGTGGGAGACCATCGACATCGCGGGGATCGGCGAGAAGCCGGTGCAGCGGTCCGGGCCGTACGCGGCGATCGTGTGCACGTGCGCGGCCGCCGTCATCTCCACGGCCTCCTGCCACGAGGCGCGCACCAGCCCGCCCTTGCCGCGGGCCTGCTGGAACTCGCGTCGCTTCACGGGGTCGTTGACGATCGACTCCCACGCCTTCACGGGATCCCCGTGGATCTCCTTCGCCTCGCGGTACATCTGCAGCAGCACGCCGCGCACGTACGGGTAGCGCACGCGGGTGGGCGAGTAGGTGTACCAGGAGAACGCCGCACCGCGGGGGCAGCCCCGGGGCTCGTACTCCGGGCGGTCCGGACCTACCGAGGGGTAGTCCGTCTCCTGCGCCTCCCACGTGATGATGCCGTCCTTGACGTACACCTTCCACGAGCACGAGCCCGTGCAGTTCACACCGTGGGTGGAGCGGACCACCTTGTCGTGGCTCCACCGGTTGCGGTAGAAGGAGTCGCCCGCACGCCCGCCCTCGCGGAAGACGGCGCGGCGGTCCGGCGTCTCGTCCCAGCGGGAGAAGAAACGTCCCATTTTCAAGAGCGCGTCGGATGCCGGTCCGTCGATCCCGGCCGGGGTCTGGGTGGTAGCCATACCCGAATGCTAAGCCCTTTTGGCATCGCGGATGCGGATTAAATCGGGCGTGGCGGTCTTGCCTAATTCCGCTCTGACCTGCGGAAATACCACACAGTTAGGTGACCTAATGGCCTGCGTCGACGGTGTTCGGCCTGGTCCGGGCGGGTTCCGGCGGCTCCGACGGCGCGGCGCCCCGGCCCCGCAGCGCCGTCGAACCGTCCGCCCGGACGCCGTCGGGCCGTCTCCGCCGCCGCCCCTAGACTGGTGTGTCATGAAGTCGATCGTCGCGCCCCTCCTGCTCGTGGTCACCGCGGCCGTCCAGGCCATGGGGGTCTACCCGTACGTCCAGGACGGCATCACGCTCGCCGGGCAGCTGCTGTTCCCCATCCTCTTCGCGCTGGGCGCCGCCTACCTCGCGCGCAAGGGCCGCCCGGGGGTCTTCGGCACGGCCCACATGCTGGTGACGATCCTCGCCGCGGTCCTGCTGGTGCTCTCCCTGGTGGGCATGAGCCAGCGGATCCCCTCGCTGTACCCCACGATGATCCTGTACTACATCGCGTTCGTCCTGCTGGCCGTCGAGTGCGGCCTGCGGATCGCGGGCCTGCCCAAGAAGCCGCGCCCCGCGGACGAGGACCTCGAGCTCGACGACGCCGAGTCCACCCTCTGAGCCGTGGTCACCCCCGGCTCCGGTTCCGTTCCCGGTTCCCTGCCAGACCCCGCGTCAGAACGGGCCTGGCACGACGCCGCTGACGCCGGCACAGGGGACGACGGAGCAGCAGACAGTGCCCCCGGCGTCGAGATCCTCACGCGCTTCGACAGCATCGTGGTGGCCGGCGGCCGCTCCTCCCGGCTGGGCGGGACGCCCAAGGCCGGACTCCCGCTGCGGGGCTCCACGCTGCTGGCGCACACCGTCGAGTCTGTGCGCCCGTTCGGCACCGTGGTGGTCGTGGGGCCGGAGGACCAGCCGTTGCCCGAGGACGTGCTCCGCACCCGCGAGGACCCGCCCTTCTCCGGCCCGGCGGCGGCAATTGCGGCCGGAGCCGCCCGCCTCTCCCCCGTGGCCGCACGGGCCGCCTGGACCGCGGTGCTCGCGTGCGACATGCCCTCGGTGGACCGCGCACTGCCGGCGCTGTGCGCGGAGGCGGCCAGGGCGGCGTCGTCGACGTCCTCCTCGGACGGAATGATCGCCGTCTCCGCCGAGGGGCGCCGCGAGAACCTGGCCGTACTGGTGCGCACGGAAGCCCTGGACCGCGCGCTCGACGCCGCGCCCACGACCGACGCGCCAGTGCGCTCCGTCTGGCGGCACCTGGACCTGACCGAGACGCCGGTGCCGGAGGACAGCACTGCGGACGTGGACACGTGGGATGATGTTCACAGGCTCGATCTGCACTGAATCAGCATGCTGAGGAGACATGATGCCCGGCCTTCCGCACCCGCACGACCCCGCCGCCCGCGAGGAGCACGAGCAGCACGGGGCCCACCAGGACACCGCCGCCCCCACCGTGAACTGGGCGCAGTGGGACGAGGCCCGGCGCATCGCCTACGGGCTCCCCCAGACGCTGCCCGAGATCCTGCTGCCGCTCGCGCAGTGCCAGGACGAGATCCTCGCCGAGTCCGTGACCGCCGAGATGCCCGTGCCGCACTACGCCTCCGCCGCCGCGGACGGCTGGGCCGTGGCCGGGGACGGCCCGTGGCGCATCCGCACCCCGCAGCCCGCAGAGACCGACGAGCGCCTGCTGCTGACCCTGCCCCCGGAGAAGCGGATGCTGCCCGTGGTGGAGATCGCGGCGGGCGAGGCCACCCACGTGAACACCGGCGACGCCGTCCCCTTCGGCACCACCGCGCTGCTGGAGGCCCACCGGGGGCACGTGGTCCCCGCGGACCCCTCCGTGGAGGTGCCGGCCGGCACCGAGCACGGCCGCAAGGCGGAGGAGGGAGACACCCTCGAGGACGCCACCCCCGCCGCTCCCCTGGTGAAGAACCAGGACGTGCGCGCCGTGGGCGAGGAGATCGAGCAGGGGGACCTGCTGCTGCGCGCCGGGCGCAAGCTCAACCCCGTGCACCTGGGACTCGCCGCGAGCGCCGGGCACGACATGCTCCCGGTACGACGCCGCCCGCGCGTCACCGTGCTGCTCGGCTTCGCCAACGTGGTGGAGGACGGCATCCCCGGCCCGGGCGAGGTGCGCGACTCCCTCGGCCTGCAGCTGCCCGCCGTGCTGCACGAGCTGGGGGCGAACGTGGACCAGGTCCGTCGCGTGGCCGACGGCGCGCAGGGCACGGTCAACGCGCTGACGGAGTCCCCCATGGGAGCGAACTCGCTCCTGGACGCCCGCGCGGAGATCGTGGTCACCACGGGCGGCACCGGCCACGGCGAGGACGACCACGTCCGCCAGGCGCTCGAGGAGCTGGGCGCACACCTCGTCCTCGACGGTGTGGCCCAGGAGCCCGCGCACGGCGTGATCCTCGCCAAGCTGCCCGACGACGGGCCCGTGGTGCTCGCCCTGCCCGGTTCACCGCTGTCCGCGATGACGGGTCTGCTCACCGTGGGCCACGCCCTGATCTGCGGCGCCACCGGGGACGCCCTGCCCGCCACCCGGCGCGTCACCGCCGGTGCGGCGCTCGGACCCACCGGCAGCACCCGCGTGATCCCCGCCTACCTGCAGGACGGGCGGGTCATCCCCGAGCCCGCGGTGGGCCCGGCGATGCTCTCTGGACTCGCCCACGCGGATGTCCTCCTGGTAGTCCCGGAGGACGGCATGCACGCCGGCCAGGACATGGAGGTCATCCCGCTGCCCTGGCGGGTGTGACCGGCGCGGCGACGTCGTCGCCTCGCCCTGCCGCCGCAGCCGCTGCAAAAACTCAGCAGGTGCCATTTCGGGCTCCCCGGACGGCACTTGCTGAGTTTTTGCAGGGGTGGTTCTCGGGGGTGGGGGTGCCCGGGGTGGTTGCTCAGCGCCACTTCGGGGCGGGCGGCTGCCACCCGCTCAAGCGGGGCAGGACGTCGTCGGGGCCGTCGGCGACCACCAGCATCTCCCGGTCCTCGGGGCGCACGAAGCCCTCGGTGACCATGTGGTCGAGCATGTCCAGCAGCGGCTGCCAGAACCGGCGCCCGCACAGGCCCACCGGCTTCGCATGTACGCCGAGCTGCTGCCAGGTCCACGCCTCGAAGAACTCGTCCAGGGTCCCTCCGCCGCCGGGCAGGGCGATGAACGCGTCCGCCAGGTCCGCCATGCGCTGCTTGCGCTCGTGCATGGTACGCACCACCTCCAGCTCGCTCAGGCCCGGGTGCGCGATCTCCCCGGAGACCAGGTGCTCGGGCATCACGCCCACCACGCGGCCGCCCGCGTCGAGAGCACCGTCCGCCACGGCACCCATGAGCCCCACCTTGCCGCCGCCGTAGACCACGGTGACTCCGGCGTGGGCGAGCGTGGCTCCGAGGGTCCGGGCCAGCTGCGCGTACTCGGGCGAGGCGCCATCCTTCGCTCCGGTGAACACGGCCACGGAACGGATGACGGATGAGGTTGCAGTCATGCGGGCCACCCTACCGAGGGGCTCGCACCATCACGGAAGCGCACGTCACTGCCCACTCCGTCGAAAGAGCGCCACCCACCGCCGCCCACTCCATCAAAAGTGCAGCTCTTGACGTCTGGGGCCCGCGAAACGTCAAAAGCTGCACTAAAAATGCGCGGGACGGTGGCGCAGCGACAAGGCAGGGAGCGCCGGGCTACGCGTGCGTGGCGAAGAATATGATCGCCCCGACGATGAACGTGAGCGAGGCCAGCAGCGCGCAGGAGAGCTCCACCAGCATGCCCAGCCCCATGGCCTTCGCGGCGATCCACGAGGTCTCCAGCGCGGTGGTCAGGTTCCTGTTCCGCACGGTCTCCGAGAGCAGCAGACCCACCACGAAGCCGATGAGCAGCCCCACCACGGGGATCACGAACATGCCGACCACCGCACCGACCACCCCGAAGAGCAGCGTGCGGTTGGGAATGGCCCGGCGTTTCAGGGTGCTGCCCGTCATCACGAGGCTCGCGGACATCCCCGCCACGAGCAGGGTGCCGCCCAGTGCGAGCACCACCCACCCCTCCGGGGCACGCACCACGAACGCCCAGATGAGCAGCCCCACCAGGGCCGTGAGGGAGCCGGGCAGCACCGGGACCACGATTCCCACGCAGCCCACGACGATCAGGAGGACGGCCACCACGGTGGCGATGATCTCTGCGGTCACGCAGTCATCGTACGGGCCCGCCCCGGTGAGTCCCGGCCACTCTGCCCGACAGCACCGTCGGCACACACCAGCCGGGGCCGACGACGGGGCTGGTCCCTTTCCGCCCAACGACGTCGTCGCCGCCGTCACCGCCCCGGCGCCGCACCCCGGCCTAAAATGGCATGGAAGAAGCCACTTAAGGATCGGATGCACCGTGCCCTCCCCCGCAGCCACTGAGCGCCCCACCGCCGCGAAGCCCCGTCGCGGGAGGTCCTGGCACCGCACCGCGGGAAAGCCGGTGCGGTGGTGGCTGGTGGCGCTGGTGGTGGTGATCGGGGTGCACCGGTGGATCCCCGAGACCCGCTGGCTCATGGTCCACATGGTCACGCTGGGGCTGATCACCACGTCCATCATGGTGTGGTCCCAGCACTTCACCGAGGCGCTGCTGCACCACAAGCTCCCGGACACGGACCGCCCGCGGCAGATCGTGCGCATCTACGGGGTCACGGCGGGCACGGTGCTGCTGATCGCGGGCATGCTGGGCGGCTGGTGGTGGCTGACGGTCGTGGCAGCCACGGTGATCGGGGCGATGCTCACATGGCACGGTCTCGCCCTGCTGCGTCAGCTGCGCGAGGCCCTGCCCGCGCGCTTCGGGATCACGGTGCGGTGGTACGCCACGGCATCCTTCTTCCTCCCCGTGGGTGCGATCTTCGGCGCGATCCTGGCCCGTGACCTCCCCGCCGAGTGGCACGCGCGGCTGCTGCTGGCCCACCAGGCCGTCAACGTCCTGGGCTTCGTGGGCCTCACGGTCTCCGCCACGCTCCTCACGCTGTGGCCCACCATCCTGCGCACCCGCATGCGCGACGACGCCGTACGGCTCTCCCGGATCGCCCTGCCCCTGATGGCCGCGGGCAGCCTGCTCAGCGCCCTCTTCGCGCTGACCGGCCACCCCGTGCTGACCGCCGCCGGGCTCGCGCTCTACACCGTGGGCGCCGCGCTGGTCGGCGTCCTCATGCTGCGCACCGCCCGACGACGCCGCCCCGAGGGATACATGGGCTGGTCCCTGGCCTCGGGCGTCGCGTGGCTCGTCGTCACCTCCGCCCTCGCGGCCTGGCTCGTGGCGACCCGCGGCCTGGAGACCTCGGTCGCGCAGACCCTGACCGTCCCGTTCGTGGCCGGGTTCCTGGTGCAGACGCTGTTCGGGGCCATGAGCTACATCCTGCCGTCCACCATGGGCGGCGGACCCGCCACCGTGCGCGCCTCGCTGGCGGCGATGAACCGGGCGGGCGTCTACCGCGCCACGGTCGCCAACCTCTGCATCGCCCTGTTCGCTCTGCCCGCGGGCGTCCTGCCCTCGTGGGTCCGCGCGCTGGTCTCCATTGTGGGCGCGGTGGTGCTCGCGGCCTTCATCCCCCTGATGATCTCCTCCGCCAAGGTCTCGGTGGCCGCACGACGCCGCATGGTCGCCGAACGCGCCGCTCGGGCCTCCTCCTCCGACGACGACGCCGCACCGCACGCGGCTGCCTCACCGTCCCGTCCCGGGCAGGCCGGGTCGGTGCCGACGCCCAGCTCCTCGGGCGAGGCGGTGCCAGCGAACGCGGGGCACGGCGGGAGCTCGTCCCGGACCGTCACCACCCGAGGGGACGTCGAGGGCTCGACGATGGGGCAGGGCGTGGCGTCGTCGGTTCCCGCGGGGCACGGTGGGGGCTCGTCCCGGGGCGCCTCCACCCAGCGGGAGGGTGACGGCTCCGCGAGACGACAGAGCGCCGCGTCGTCGTCGGCGGGCGGGGTCTCCCCACTCACGCAGCTGCTGGCCGGGGTGCTCACGGTGGTGCTCGCGGTGGCGGCGGGGATCGCCATCGCTCCCCAGTCCGCGGGCTTCTCGCTCTCGGGCGGCGGGGGATCCGCCGCGGAGGGCACCGGGGAGACCACCGAGGTGACGATGCATGCCCGCGAGGACATGCGTTTCGACCCCTCCGAGATCCGTGTGCCCCGGGGCAACCGGCTGGTCATCACCCTGGTCAACGAGGACCCCTCGATGGTGCACGACCTCGTCTTCGCCAACGGCGCGACCTCCGGACGGCTCGATCCCGGAGCCACCGCCACGGTGGACGTGGGAGTCGTGACCGATCCCCTGGACGGGTGGTGCTCGGTGATCGGGCACCGCTCCATGGGCATGACCGTGAACGTGGTCCCCGTGGACGAGAACGGCCAGGCGGTGTCCGGCGACGGAACGCACGACCACTCGTCGGCTGCGGGCGGCGCGGCAGGCTCGGGCACCGCTGCCGGTTCGGAGGCGGATCCCGCGCAGTCGGCAGACCTGAATGCCGCCCCGGGGAAGGGTTTCACCACCCGCTCCCCGGTGCTGGAACCGGCTTCCGAGGAGACCGTGCACCGCGTGACGCTGGACGTCCAGGAGGTGGCCCGCGAGGTGGCGCCCGGCGTCACGATGGACGCGTGGACCTACAACGGCCAGTACATGGGACCCACGCTGCGGGGAAAGGTGGGTGACACGTTCGAGGTCACCCTGGAGAACCACGGATCCATGGGCCACTCGGTGGACTTCCACGCCGGGGACGTCTCCCCGGACGAGCCCATGCGCACGATCGCCCCGGGCGAGTCGCTGGTCTACCGCTTCAAGGCCCAGCGCTCCGGGATCTGGCTCTACCACTGCTCGTCCATGCCCATGAGCACGCATGTCGCCGCGGGCATGTTCGGTGCGGTGGTCATCGACCCGCCGGACCTGCCGGCCGTGGACCGCGAGTACCTGCTCGTGCAGAACGAGACCTACCTCTCCGCCCCGGACGAGAACCAGCCGGACGTGCCGGAGGGCGCGGGCGCCGTCGTCGACCCGGAGAAGATCAAGACCGGGCAGCCCACGTTCACGATGTTCAACGGCCACGCCACCCAGTACATGCACGCGCCGTTGACCGCCCGCCCGGACGAGCGCGTGCGGATCTGGGTGCTCGCGGCCGGACCGTCCATGGGGCTGAGCTTCCACGTGGTGGGCGGGCAGTTCGACACCGTCTACAAGGAGGGCGCCTACCAGCTCACCCCGTCCGCCACGAACAACCCCGGTGGAACGGGCGGCGCCCAGGCCCTGGACCTCGCCTCGGCGCAGGGCGGGTTTGTGGAGCTGAGCTTCCCCGAGGCGGGCACCTACACGTTCGTGAACCACTCCTTCGCGGAAGCGGAACGTGGCGCGAAGGGCCTCATCCGCGTGGCGGGCTGAGCGACGGCGCGGCACACGGCCCCGCGGCGTCGCACCACTCGGTGCAGACGCCGCGGGGCCGCTGAGTCCTCTCAGGCGATCACACCTGCGGGATGGTGATGACCTGTCCCGCGCGGATGGTGTGCAGCGAGATCCGGTCCCGGTTCGCCTGGTACAGCTGCGCCACGGTCACGCCCGAGCGCTGCGCGATGGAGCCGAGGGTGTCCCCGGGCTGCACGGTGTACTGCCCCGCACCGATCGTCCCGGTGCCGTTGTCGACGGGCGCGAAGCCGGAGCCTCCCGCACCGTTGGCTGCACCGGAGCCGCCCGCGCCGGAACCACCGGCCGCGCCGCCGCCCGAACCGTTCGCACCGCCGGCTGCCGAACCGTCCGAAGCCCCGCCCGATCCGTCGGACCCCGCGGCACCGCCAGCAGCCCCGCCCGCGGCGGAACCGCCCTGACCGGATCCGTCACCGGAGGCACTCGAACCGTCCTGCGAACCGCTGCCCGCGGCTCCGCCTGCCTGGCCGGAGCCGTCGGAGGTCGCCCCGCCGGCTGCGCCGTCGCCCGCCGCGCCCGAGGCCCCGTCAGAGGGGCCATCCGACGCCCCGTTGGACGCCCCCGCCGAGGCACCGTCGGAAGCGCCGCCCGATGCCCCGTCCGAAGCCCCTGCCGATGCCTGTCCGCTCGCCGCCCCGGAGGCGGCAGACGACGAGGCGGACGCCGTGCCCGAAGCCGCGTCGTCGGCGTCGCCACCCTGACTGCACCCGGTGAGCACGAGCGCACCCGCCACGGCGAGCGGTGCGAGTCCCTTGAGGATCCTCTGGTTCATGTTCTCTCCCAACGCCGAGGGCGGCCCGAGCGGCCACCCGGTGTGATACCCGTCACGCTACCGCATGGACGTGGCGAAGCCCGGGCGGCGGCTCGTCGAACCACCACCCGGGCTTCCACCGGAACGCGCCCCGCAGCGTCACCCTGCGGCCTCACCCCGCGACGTCGGCGCCCGCCGGGTCACGCCGCCGCGATCAGTCCGTCAGCGCACCGCGCAGGGTCCGCAGCGCCACGGACAGTGCCGCGAGCTCGGAGCCGAAGTCGTCGGTGTCGGACATGGACTCGATCTCGTCGAGCACCTCGCGCAGCCGCTCGAGCCGGTCCGCGTTCTCCTGCTCCCACGCACGGACCTTCTCGGAGGCGTCCGCGCCCGGCGTCTCGAGCACCTGCGCGGCGATCGAGACGAGGGTCGCGTAGAGGTCCTCGCGCATCGCGATCCGCGCCATGTTCTCCCACCGCGTGGTCTGCGGCAGCGCGCTGATGCGGTTGAGCAGGTTCTCGAGCCCGTAGCGGTCGTAGAGCGTGAAGTACACGCGCGCGACCATCTGCACGCTCACACCGTCCTCGTTCGTGGCGGCGAGGGCCTCCCGGGACGACGACGCCGCGCCGTCGGGTCCCGTGCCCACCTCGCCCTCGGGGCCGGTGAGGCCCTGGGACTCCGCGAGCCGGGCGACGTCGAGCAGGGCGTAGGCGTCGAGCAGCTCGGCCCACTCCACGGCGAGGTCCCGGGGCACGCCCTGCCGCTCGGCCAGCTCGGCCTCGGCGCGGGTGCGCTCCTGGGACTCGGTGCTCATCAGCTGCTCGGTCCCGAAGCGCATGCGCACCACGGGCCGGTAGGTGTTCACGAGCTCCTGGATGTCCGAGTCCGCGATCTGACGGTGCAGGAACCACCGGACCACGCGGTCCAGCAGCCGGCGCATCCTCAGGGACATCCGGTTCCACAGCTCCAGCGGCACGTCCGCGCCCAGGTGGGCGTGCTGGTTCGCGTAGTCCCGCAGCTCGAAGATCTCCATGGCCGCCACGAAGGCGCGCGCCATGTCCGCGAGGTCCGCGCCGGAGTCGTCCACCACGCGGTACGCGAAGGCGATGCCGCCGTAGTTGACGATCTGGTTGGCCACGACCGTGGAGATGATCTCCTTGCGCAGCGGGTGGGTCTCCAGCTCGTCCCCGAAGCGCTCCCGGATCTGCGCCGGGAAGTACTGCGAGAGCGTGCCGTGGAACCACGGGTCCTCCGCGAGGTCGCTGTCCACGAGCGCCTTGGTGAGCTGGATCTTCGAGTACGCCGTCAGCACGGAGAGCTCCGGGCCCGTGAGGGGCTCGTTCTGCGTGGCGCGGTCCCGCAGCTGCTCGTCCGAGGGCAGGAACTCCAGCTCCCGGTTGAGGTCCGCGGTCTCCTCGAGCCAGTGCATGAGCCGGATGAACGTCTCGGTGAACTCGACGCCGCGGGCGCGCTCGGTGGTCAGCAGCACGTTCTGCGCCACGTTGGTGCGCAGCACGAGCTCGGCCACCTCGTCCGTCATGGACTCGATGAACTCGGCGCGCTCCTCCGGGGAGAGCAGCCCGGCCTGGACCATGCCGTCCACGAGGATCTTGATGTTCACCTCGCGGTCGGAGGACTCCACGCCGCCGGAGTTGTCGATCGCGTCCGTGTTGACCAGCACCCCGTTCAGCGCGGCCTCGATGCGGCCCAGCTGGGTGAGCCCCAGGTTGCCGCCCTCGCCCACGACCTTCACGCGCAGGTCCTCGCCGTTGACGCGGATGGCGTCGTTGGCCTTGTCCCCGACCTCCTGGTTGGTCTCCGAGGAGGCCTTCACGTAGGTGCCGATGCCACCGTTGTAGAGCAGGTCAGCCGGGGCCAGCAGCACGCGGCGCACCAGCTCCTGCGGGCTCAGGGAGTCCACGCCGTCCTCGATGCCCAGCGCCTCGCGCACCTGCGGGGTGATGGGGATCGACTTGTCCTGGCGCGAGTACACCCCGCCGCCCTCGGAGATCACGCTGCGGTCGAAGTCCTGCCACGAGGTCCGCCCCGCGGTGAACAGCCGCTCCCGCTCCTTGTACGACGCCGCGGCGTCCGGGGTGGGGTCCAGGAAGACGTCCCGGTGGTCGAACGCGGCGATCAGGTGGATGTGCTCGGAGAGCAGCATGCCGTTGCCGAACACGTCACCGGACATGTCTCCCACGCCCACCACGGTGAACGCCTCGGACTGGGTGTCCACGCCGAGCTCGAAGAAGTGGCGCTTCACGGACTCCCACGCACCGCGGGCGGTGATGCCCATGGCCTTGTGGTCGTAGCCCACCGAGCCGCCGGAGGCGAACGCGTCCCCGAGCCAGAAGCCGCGCTCCAGGGAGATCGCGTTGGCGGTGTCCGAGAACGCGGCGGTGCCCTTGTCCGCGGCAACCACCAGGTAGGAGTCGTCCCCGTCGCGGCGCACCACGCCCTCGGGGTGCACCACGGTGTCCCCGGCATCAGAGTCCGTGGCGTCGTCCACCTCGGTGTCCCGCTCGATGTCGTCCGTGAGGTCCAGCAGCGAGGCGATGAACAGCTTGTACGCCTCCCGGCCCTCCGTCAGCCACGCCTCGCGGTCCGCCTGCGGGTCCGGCAGCTGCTTGGGGAAGAAGCCGCCCTTGGCACCCGTGGGCACGATGACGGCGTTCTTGACCATCTGCGCCTTCACGAGCCCGAGCACCTCCGTGCGGAAGTCCTCGCGGCGGTCGGACCAGCGCAGCCCGCCGCGGGCCACCTGGCCGAAGCGCAGGTGCGTGCCCTCCACGCGCGGGGACCAGACCCAGATCTCGTA
The DNA here is from genome assembly GCF_003989485.1 of Kocuria sp. HSID17590. Classification (NCBI taxonomy): domain Bacteria; kingdom Bacillati; phylum Actinomycetota; class Actinomycetes; order Micrococcales; family Micrococcaceae; genus Kocuria; species Kocuria sp. HSID17590. The sequence continues at coordinate 39,595 of NZ_RBMB01000014.1, forward strand.
GGCCGGGCGGGGCTGGGGTGCGGCCGGGATGGCCCCGGGGTCCAGCTTGAACGCCATGGTGGGCCGCTGCTGGAACACGTTCGTGCGCAGGGTCGCGGAGACCACGTCCGCGAGCGCGCGGAACAGGCGGTCCGCGTCCAGGCTCGGGACGTCGTCCAGCACGGCGCCCAGGCGCTCGAGTGCCGCGTCCCGCGCGGCCTCGCGGGCGGCGTCGTCGTCCCCGAAGCGCTGCGGGTCGAAGCTCGCCGAGAACAGCTCGGAGATCTCCGCGGTGGCCTCCGTGTAGGCCACGAGGGTGTCCGCGATGTACTCGAAGGAGTTGGAGTAGCCGAGCTGCAGCAGGTAGCGCACGTACGCGCGCAGCACCGCCACGGAGCGCCAGCCCATGCGCTCGGTGAGCACCAGGCGGTCCAGGCTGTCCGACTCGGAGCGCCCGGAGAGCACCGCGCACAGGGTGTCCTCGATCAGGTCCTCGGTCTTGGCGTCCTCGGGGCCCGCCGGGTCCACGCCCGCGGGCAGCTCCACGCCGAAGTCGTAGAGCTGGAACTCGCGCCCGTCCGCCGGGGTCACCGTGTAGGGGCGCTGGCCCAGCACGCGCAGGCCCAGGTTGTGCAGCAGGGGCAGCAGCTCCGTCAGGGACAGCGCCTGCGTGAGGTAGATGTTCAGCCGCACCTGGCCGCCGGTCTCGGCCACCCGGACCTCAGCGGGCAGGTCACTGTCACGGCCCCACAGCTCCTCGCAGCGCCGCAGGTCCTGGATGGCCTCCTCGATCTCGTAGTCCTCGCGGTACGAGCCGGGGAACGCCTCCGCCCACACCGGGCTCAGGGACAGCGCGTGCTCGGCGTCGAACTCCAGGCCGATGGCCCGGTCCAGGGACTCCGGCCAGGAGCGCACCGCCGCGCGCAGCCGGGACTCGAGCTCCTCGTGGTCGAACTCGCGCACCTCGCCCGTGTAGGGCAGGCGGATCCGGAAGAACACGCGGGCCAGAGAGGAGGACGTCAGGCGCACCTCGAAGTCGATGGCCTCGGCGTCGAAGGCCTCGAAGAGCTGGGCCTCGATGCGCTGGCGTACGGACGTGTTGTACCGGTCACGGGGCAGGTAGACCACCGCGGACATGAAGCGCCCGAAGGTGTCCTGGCGCAGGAACAGCCGGGTCTGGCGGCGCTCGTTGAGCCCGAGCACCCCGCTGGCGGTCTCGTAGAGCTCCTCCGCGGACATGTGGAAGAGCTCGTCCCGCGGGTAGTCCTCGATGATGCCCATGAGGTCGCGGGCGGAGTGCGAGTCCGGCAGGAAGCCGAAGTCCCGGACCACCCGCTCCACCTTCTCCTTCACCAGCGGCGTGAGCTGGGCGGGCACCGAGTACGCGTGGCGGGAGAACAGCCCCAGGATCAGGTACTCGCCGTTCACCTCACCGTCCTGGCCGAACGTGCGCACCCCGATGTAGTCCAGGTACTCCCGGCGGTGGATCGAGGAACGCCGGTTCGCCTTGGTCACGAAGACCACCTGGTGGTCCCGCGCGTGGAGGCTGCCCAGGCCCGTGAGCCGCTGGGCGTGGCCCTCCTGGCCGCGCTCGCGCAGCAGGCCGAGGCCGGTGTCCGGGCGGGAGTGCAGCACGGCGTCGTCGCCGTCCGACTCGAGGTCGTAGCGCTTGATGCCCATGAAGACGAAATTGCCGTCCCGCAGCCACTCGAGGAAGTCCTTGGCGGCCTGGACGTCCGGCAGCTGCGAGCCGTCCGGGAAAGTGAGCTCCTCGAGGGGGTCCAGCGACGCCGCAATCACCCCGGCCTCTTGCAGCATGGCCACCTGGTCCTCGGACACCCGAGTCACGTCCGCCACGAGCTTCTCGATGTGGCGCTGCAGCTCTCCACGCGCGGACTCGTCCAGCGAGCGGTGCAGCTCCATGCGGATCCAGGACTCCACGGCAATCTGGGTGTCCCCGCCCGCCGCGGCTTCCCCCACCAGGTCCCGGGTCAACGGGATGGCCGTGGTGTCGCCGGAGGAGACTGCGGAGATGTTGGGCACGCGCTCCAGTGCGGTGAGCTCGTGCGAGGCGGCGTCCCGCGAGGCCAGCAGCAAGGGGTGCAGCACGAGCTCCGCGCCGCCCCAGTTCGCCGCGATCTCCGTGGTCAGCGTGGAGACCAGGAACGGCATGTCCGTGGTGACCATGTACAGCACCGTCTGGCCGTGGTCCTCCCGGACCTGGATGCACAGGCGGTCCGAACCACGGACCCGCCCCACCTCGCGGTGGGTCTCCGCTCGCTCGGTGAGCACCTGCACGTCCGCGCCCGCCACGTCCGCGTCCGGCACGGAGCGGTAGTACTCGTTGATCCACGACTGCGCGCCTCTCCACTGCGGTCGCGTCCACACTGTGGGGATGACCTGTGTGGTGTCTGGAGGAGGGGTCACTGCTGCATCACGCCTTTTGACTCGTCGAGTTGGTGGTAACTCCACGGCGTGGCACGTGACGCCCGGTCGGGCACCACGGACGGCGCACACGGGACCGCTGCCGGGCCCCGTCCGTCCGTCTCGCTCACGGCCACACTGCCGCATACGCCCCTAACCCTAGGGCCCCGGGAGCACGCGGGCCAGGAAGCGGGTCCGGCGGGCACCTGCATTGCAGAGACCTACACTCTTCCGGGCGCCGATTTGCGCCTTCCCCTCTTGCGGATCCCCGGCACACCGGTTCCACCGCGCACCAGCCGTGCCCGTGGCCGCGAGAGAGCTGAGCACCCATGAGCAACGAGACACCCGCGGAGGTGGTGACGGCGGCCGTCGCCTCCGGCATGGCCAAGGCCACCGAACCCTCCGCAGCTCTCGTGCTGTTCCCGGCCGGGATCACCATCGTGATCCTCATGGTCATGGGGCTGCTCACCGGCGGTTTCGCCCTGACGCCCCTGGCCGCAATGCGCGGTCGCGTGCCCTGATCCGCTGTGGGCCGCCGCATTCTCCTGGTCGCCATCGGCAAGATCGCCGCCATATGGCTGCCCGTCATGGCGTTCTACGGCCTGGGCTTCAAGCGCGCCGTGGTCGACTTCTTCGTGGTTCCCGTGGGCATGCTCCACCGGGAATCACCGCGGTGCGATGGTTCAGCCGCGGGACTCCTCGGCGCTGGCCGCGGCCACCTCGGCGGAGGTGACGTCCAGGACCTCACCGTTAGCCAGGCTGTGCAGCTGGGTGCCGCGGATCCGGTCCACCGTGAGACGGATGATCGTCCCATGCGCCACCACCATCACGTTCTTGCCCGGGTGGTCCCGGATGATCTGCTGCAGCACCGCGATGCCACGCCGGATCACGTCCTCGGCGGTCTCGCCGTGGTGCTCCATGAAGGCGTGGCGCTCGTCATCGGACATGCCCGTGCAGTCGTAGCCCTCGGCGTCCCCGAAGGCACGCTCCACGAGGTCCTCGTACGTGCCGGACAGCGTCAGCCCGAGCTGCTCGCCGATCAGCTGCGCGGTCTCCCGTGCCCGTGCCAGCGGGGACGAGACGAGCACGTCCCAGTGCCGTCCGGAGGCGGCGAGTTCACGGCCGACCTCGCGCGCCTGCTCCCGGCCGGTCTCGTTGAGGGGGATGTCGGAACGGCCCTGCAGCCGCCCCTGCAGGTTCCAGTCGGTCTGGCCGTGGCGGATCAGTGTCAGGGTCGTTTCAGTCACCCGCCCAACCTACCCCCGTGCGCAGACAGGCCCGGCGGCGTCGTCGTGCCGTACCGACGTAATGCATCGTCAGGCCGTGCAGCGACGCCGCCTCAAGCACCGGCACCGCCCCCGAACCGGCGACCCGCCCTCAGACGCGCGGGTCCTCCTGCGTCTCAATGTCCACGCGCTCCTTGCGCAGAGTGTCCTCCACGACCTCCGTGTGCTCCACGCGCCGGGCGACGAGCCGCACCCGCTGGTAGGGCACCCGCACGGTCTGCACCACGGGCTCGGTGCGGTAGAGGATGACCTCGTCCTCCCCGACCGCCAGCTCCCGTCCGTCCAGGAACGCCTGGCGCTCCTCGGCCGTGACGGCGGTGCGCACCACGTCCGGCTCCTCGGTGGCCACGGTGACCTCCTGGCGCACGGGCTCGCTCACCACGTACTTGCGCAGCCGGGCGCGGCCCGTCTGCTCCTGCTCGCGGTGGATCACGAGCCGCTCCTCGTGGCGGACCACCGAGGCGGCGTCGCGCTCCGTGGCGTCCGAGTGGTGCGGCCAATGCGGGGTCTGTCCCGGCGTGGTGTTCTGTGCTGCCATCGTGTCCTCCAGAGGGCCAGAGAGAGTGTACGACCGAGATTATCAGCAGGGTTCCTGCGGGCCCCGCGCATGTAGCATTCTTAGACCCTGACGGGCCACGGGAGGATGCTGGGATGAGTTACTCGGACGACGGCAACGGATACTTCACACGAGCCCTGGACGCGGAGGACCGCGGTGACCACGCCCTCGCGGAGACGGCGTACCGCCAGGCCATCGAGCTGTTCCGCGAGGGTGAGGGCACCGAGCGGGAGCTCGCCGCGTGCCACTACAACCTGGGCCACGTCTACGTGGTCACGGAGCAGACCAGCAGGGCGGTCGTGGAGTACGGCAAGGCACTGGAGCACTTCGCCGGGCTGGAGGACAGCGGCAAGCACAAGGCGCGCGCCCACCTGATTCTGGGCTCACTGCTCGTGGAGACCGGGGACCTGCGCGCCGCGGAGGACCATCTCCTGGACGCCCTCGGCCAGTACCTGGACGCGCCCCACGACCCGCGGGACCAGGCGGACTGCTACGTCAACCTGGCCCGCGTCTACCGCGCGACCCGCCGCCCCGCCCAGGCCGTCACCGCCTACAACCGGGCCGTGGACTTCTACCAGGAGGACCCGGAGACCTGCCGGGACCGCTCCGACTGCTTCACCGAGCTCGGCTCCCTCTACGAGAGCACCGGCAAGCTGGACGAGTCCGCGGCGGCCTTCGCGGAGGCCGCCCGGCTGCGGCGCGCCGCCGAGCAGCAGGGGGGCCGCGCGTGAGCTCCCCGCTGGTCTACGGCTGCATGAACCTGGGTGGTTCGTGGGGTCAGACGGAGATTCCCGCGGCCCAGTACGACGTCGCCCGCGACGCCGTCCACGCCGCCCACCGCGCCGGGATCACCCTGTTCGACCACGCGGACATCTACGTGGGCGGGGACTCCGAGACCGTGTTCGGGCGGATCCTCGCGGAGGACGAGTCCCTGCGCCGCTCGGTGCGGATCCAGACGAAGTGCGGGATCAAGCTTCCCGGGAACACCGGCCCGGCGGGCTCCCCCGCCCACTACCGGCTGGACCGGGACTCGATCCGCTCCTCCCTGGAGGGGTCCCTTCGGCGGCTGGGCGTGGACCGCGTGGAGCGGCTGTTCCTGCACCGCCCGGACCCCCTCACCCCGCTGGGCGAGACCGCCCGCGCCCTGGACGAGCTGCACCGGGAGGGGCTGATCGGCTCGGTGGGGCTCTCCAACATGACCTCCCACCACGTCGCCGCTCTGCAGCAGCTGATGTGCGTGCCGCTGACCGCCGTGCAGATCCAGATGAGCCTGGAGCACCGGGACTTCGTGGAGTCCCAGGTGCTCGCCAACCACCCGGACGGCGCGGCGGTCTCCTTCCCCCAGGGGCTGCTCGCGCAGTGCGTCGCGGACGAGATCGAGCTCCAGGCGTGGGGCGCCCTGGCTGGCGGGGCGTACTCCGGTGCGCCGGCGCCGTCGTCGGGGCCCGTGGCGTCGTCCGGGTCCGCGACGTCGGAGGACGGCGGGGCCTCCGGGGCGGACGCCTCGTCCGGGACCGAGCCCGCGACGTCGACGGCGGACGGTGACGCCGCGCGTGACGCGACCGGCAGCGCTGGCGGGACGACGGCGACGTCGCCCCGGGAACGCACGAGCGCGCTCGTCGCCGAGCTCGCCGCACGCATGGACCTCTCCCCCGAGGCCGTGGTGGTGGGGTGGCTGCTGCGCCACCCGTACGGCATCCGCCCCGTGGTGGGAACGCTGAACCCGCGGCGGATCGCGGCGTGCGCGCAGGCGCCCCGGGCTGCCGAGCTGATGAACCACGAGGACTGGTACGCGCTGTGGACCGCCGCGCGCGGCCGCCCGCTGCCCTGAGGGACTCCCCGCGTCTGCGCCCTGCGTCGGTCGGCGACGGCGCTCCGCCCATCTCCAGTGCGCACCCAGCGGACCGTGGCGAGAGGGCTCGACGTACCTGCGCCGAGACCCCGCGGCGCCGACCACGGGGGCGCCCCACCGTCACCCAACGGTGACCCGGCGGTGCTTGCTTGTCCCCCTGCCCGGGGATATTTTCATGTGTAAAGCAAGGGCGATGGGCTGCCACAGCGCCACGCCGCGGTGCCGACAGGAAGACAGACACCATGGAGCATCTCTGGCTCACCCGCACGCCCGGGCACGTCGTGCGCCGCCCGGAGGAGTTCGGCTACCGCACGGACCTCCCGGCGCTCGACGCCCCCGCCCGACGGAGCCTGCACGTGGACGAGACCACCGAGGTGGAGCTGCGCGTGGGTTCCGGACACCACCAGTGCGTGGTCGGCCACGAAGGGGACCGGTGGATCGAGACCGTGGGCGTCTTCGAGGACGCCGCTGCCGGCCTGCCGGTTCTGCGCTGCGAGGCCCACCCCACTCCCTTCGCCTCCCAGGTGGAGACCGGCTGCACCGTCACCGAGCACTCACCCCGCGGGCTGCGCAAGGAGCTGCGGCGGCTGTGGGAGACGCTCGAGGCCGCTCCCCTGGCCCTGGCGGTGCAGGATCCGCAGGAGCCCACCGCGGTCACCGCGGCCACGTGCCACGCGGACCTGGTCTCCCGCGCCCTGCTGTGGTGGACCTGGCGCGTGCTGCCGGAGAGCGGCCACATCCTGCGCACCCGCGCGGAACTGCGGCTGGCGAGGTCGACGGTGCGAGCGGCCGCCTGAGCGCACCGCACCGTTCCAGCGGGCCCCGCCATGGCCCTGCCCCGAGGCTCCAGCCCCGGCCCGCTCGCCCCCGCTCACGTGGTCGGAGCTGGCGCCGCCCGAGGCCCAGCCGCCTCGCAGGCGCGCCGACCTCAGGCCAGCCTCAGAACGGCGAAGGCGCCGTGTACGGCTCCAGGAGTTCCCGCTGCTCTCGGGTGATCCGCAGGACCGTGCGCGTGGCCGGGACGAACAGTGCGAGCTGGGTCTGGGCGCGGACCACCGGGGCGCCGTCGTCGGAGTCGAGGACCTCGAAGCCCAGCACCAGCGTGGCCGCCCGGGCCGAGACCACCCACACGCGCACGTCCACGGGCACGTTGCGATACTCCAGCGGGCGCAGGTACTTGACCCGGTGCTCCGCGATCAGGGCCTGGGTGCCCTCCGGGAGGACCGAGAACAGCGGGATCCGGGCCGGCAGCACCTGCTCGCCCGTGCCCACGGGAACGCCGAACGCCGCAATCCGCGCCTCCTCCAGCACTCGGATGACCTCCACGTTGTTGACGTGGCCGTAGGGGTCCATGTCTCCCCAGCGCAGAGGGACCTGGCAGGTCACGGCGTGGTCGAGGTGCTCATTCGAACGCATGGGCTGTCTCCTTGCTGGGCGTTCGCCCGGTCGTCACGCGGAACCGGTGTCCGCGCTGCCACTGGGTGAGATGATATCGGCGGCAGATTCGCCGAACAGCCCACGCGGAAGGAACACCTTGGCAGAAACGGCGCCCGGAGAGGGCCCCGCGACGAGACGACGGTGGCCCCTGGTGGTGGTGATCGCCGTGGTGCTGCTGATCGTGCTGTGGCTCGCGGTGTGCCACGCGGTGCTGGACGATCCCCGCGTGGAGCGTCCCGGCGCCTCGGACGCCGTGCTGGTGCTCGGTCCCCCGGACCCCACGCGGGTGGAGTACGCGCAGGACCTCGTCTACAACCAGCACATCGCCAAGACCCTGGTGATCTCCGTGCCGGACGCGGAGGCCTACGACTCCCCCGAGACCGTGGCCTACTACGAGGCGCGCTCGTTCTGCAACGAGCACGACGGCGTGGAGGTGATCTGCTTCAAGCCGGACCCCTCCACCACCCAGGGCGAGGCCATCGAGCTGCGCTCCCTCGCGCAGGAGCGCGGCTGGGACACCGTCACTGCGGTGACGTTCACGCAGCACGTCAGCCGATCGCGGTTGATCCTCTCCCGCTGCTACACCGGCGAGCTGCGGATGGCCTCCGTGGACTTCCACCTGACGGGCACGAGCCTGCTCATGCAGTACGTGCACCAGAGCGCCGGATTCGTGAAGGCCTGGCTCACCCCCGGGTGCGACCAGCAGCTGCCCGGAAACCCGAAGTCCTCCTCCTGAACCGGCGGACGCTTATGCGGGTCTGAGCCCCTTCCTAGCCTGGGTTCCTCTCCTTCCCCGAGGTCTTGAGAGGACCAGTCCATGCCCAGGTCAGCCCCATGATGGGTCCCAGTCACGCCGCCTGCGGTGCCGCCGCGTGGGTGGCGCTCACCGGCACGTACACCGTGCAGCTCGCGGACGTCTCCCTCCCCGTGGGGCTCGGGGTCATGCCCGTGGGCAACGCCGGGGTGATCACCGGCTCGCTGATCTGCGCCGGTGCGGCCCTGCTGCCGGACCTCGACCACCCCGGCGGCACCGTGGCCCGTTCGCTGCCGCCGCTGTCCGGGTGGATCGCGAAGGCCACGAGCACGCTGTCCGGGGGTCACCGCCGGGCCACCCACTCGCTCGTGGGCCTGGTGCTCGTGATTCTGCTCGCGGTGCTCTCCCAGCGCGCGTCCGTCCCCGTGGGGGACGCGCTGCGCTGGCACTCCTTCTCCTGGCCCGGCACCGGCGGCGAGGCGGGCGCGGTCCCGGACGCCGCGGCGTCGCTGCCCGGGCAGGTGTGGCCATTGGCAGCGGTGCTGTCCGTGCTGCTGATCGCGTGCGCCGTGAAGGTCCTGGCGTTCGTGCCGGACCGGCTGGCCCACGCCAACTGGGTGGTGGGCATCCTGCTGGGCGCGTTCGTGGCCACGCACCCGCCCGAGGACCCGCGCTGGTTCGTGGTCGCGGTGGGGCTCGGGTGCGCAGTGCACATGCTCGGGGACCTGCTCACCACACAGGGCATCCACCTTCTGTGGCCCCTGCGGATCCCCCTTCCCCTGCCGAGCACGTTCTACCGCCGCAACGCGTTCGTGCGCCTGCCGGTGCTGGGCAACGCGGGTTCGGCGCGCGAGATCGCGGTCATCGTGCCCGTCACGCTCTACGCCCTGGCGGGCCTGTGCTGCGCGGCAATCTCCTGGGCGGGGCTCACCGTGAGCGTGTGACGACGGCGCTCGGGCCGGTTCATGGTTCAGCCGGGCCCGTTGCCGGTTCGGCTAGGTCGGCTGTCGGCTCAGTCGGGTCGGGTCGGTGGGTCGGGTCGGCCGGTCGAGTCGGCGCGGCGCCCCGCACGGGTGACGGACGCGCGGTGGTGGCGGTGCGGCGTCGTCGTGCCCTCGTGCTCTCGTGCCGGCGAGGGGCGCCGATTCGCCAAGGCGGCGGGCGTCGGGTATTGTTTTCGACGTTGCTCGCAGGCGCATGCCGAGCGGGACAACGAGCGCGAGTGGCGGAATAGGCAGACGCGCACGGTTCAGGTCCGTGTGCCCGAGAGGGCGTGGGGGTTCAACTCCCCCCTCGCGCACCGCAGAGAGATCCCGTTCGACCGGAAGGTCGGGCGGGATTTTCTCATGTCCGGGGCCGTCCTGCCAGCGCGAGCTCACTCCCCCACGACGTCGCCCACTCCACCCACCCGCGCGAACAGCGGCAGCAGCCGGTTCTGGAAGTGGGTCTGCAGCACGACGACGCTGCGTGTCCTGTTCACCGCGCCGGTCACGGCCACGGCGTCGAGGACGCGCTGGAGGTCGTCGTTGGACTTCGCAACCACGCGCACCATGACGTCGTGATCCCCGGAGACGGTGTACATCTCCACGATCTCCGGGATCTCCTTCAGCGCGGTGCCCACGGCGATGTGCCCCACCCCCTGGGCGATCTCGATCGAGACGATGGCCATCACGGGGTAGCCGAACTCCGCCGGGTTCAGCAGCGGGCCACTGGACTCGATCACCCCCGCCGCCCGGAGCTTGTCCAGGCGGGACTGGACCGTGGGCCGTGCAACCCCCAGTTCGCGGGACGCGGCCAGCACTCCGATGCCGTCCTCGCGACTGAAGAGCTCGACGATACGCACGTCCAGTTCATCGATCTTCATTCGGGCTCCTCGTGGTCCCACCGAAAAAGCATGACAATCTGTACAGCGACCCACCGGTAGATCGGCGAAGACTGAGCAGTGTGCTCAAATTTCGGATGACTGGTTGTCAACCTGGGAGTCCTGTGCCACTGTGACTCCGACCACAATGCCGTGAAGGAGCCAACCGTGACAACTCAGCACCCCGAGGACTCGGCCCAGTCCGCCGTGACCCTGCGGGCCGCGCTGCGTTCACTTCCCCCCTACAAGCCGGGGAAGTCCGCCGCCGCGTCCGACGTCGTCCAGTACAAGCTCTCGTCCAACGAGAACCCGTACCCGCCCCTGCCGTCCGTGCTGGATGCCGTGAACCAGGTGTCCCCGGAGATGAACCTCTACCCGGACATGACCTGCCAGGCGGTCACCCAGGCCGTGGCCCAGCGCTGGGGTGTGGAGCCGTCGTCCGTGAGCTTCGGCAGCGGGTCCGTGGAGGTGGCCTCCCAGATCATCCGCGCCGTGTGCGAAGAGGGCGACGAGGTCGTCTTCGCGTGGCGCTCCTTCGAGGCGTACCCCATCCTGGCGGGCCTCGCCGGTGCCACGGCCGTGAAGGTCCCCCTGGACGAGAACGAGCGGCACGACCTCCCCGCGATGGCCGCCGCCATCACGGAGCGCACCAAGGTGGTGCTCGTGTGCACGCCCAACAACCCCACCGGCACCTCCGTGGGCACGGACGAGCTGCACGAGTTCATGGCGCAGGTCCCGAGCAACGTGCTCGTGGTGGTGGACGAGGCCTACGTGCACTTCAACGTAGACCCGGACGCCGCCCGCGGCATCGACTTCTTCCGCGAGTACCCGAACGTGGTGGTCCTGCACACCTTCTCCAAGGCCTACGGTCTCGCGGGGCTGCGGATCGGCTACGCGATCGCCCCGGCCCATGTGAGCGCCGCACTGCGCGCCGTCGCCATCCCCTTCGGCGTGACCAACCTCGCCCAGCAGGCCGCCCTGGCAAGCCTCGCGGCGGAGAGCGAGATCGAGGAGCGCATCACCGCGCTGATCGAGCAACGCGACCACGTCCACCGCGAGCTCGCCGAGCAGGGCTGGAACGTCCCCGAGTCGCAGGCGAACTTCGTGTGGCTGCGTACCGGCGCGAAGACCCAGGAGGCGGAGGAGGTCTTCTCGCGCCACGGCGTGATCGTGCGCGCGTTCGGGGACGAGGGCATCCGCGTGAGCATCGGCTCCCCCGCCGGCAACCAGGCCTTCCTCGTGGCCGCGCAGGAGGTCCTCGACCTCGTCCGCGGCACCTCGAGCACCGCGAACCCTGCGAGCACCCAGGGCACCCCGGCCGCCTCGGACACCCGGAACGGGGGCTGATCCGCGATGAACGCACAGCGCGCACCCCGGCAGACCTCCGCCCAGATCCCCCTGGAGTCCACCTCCACGGTTCGCGGGCTCAAGCCCCGCCAGCTGACCATGATGGGCCTGGGCGGCGCGATCGGCGCGGGCCTGTTCCTCGGCAGCGGCAAGGGCGTGGCCGTGGCCGGTCCCGCCATCCTGGTGTCCTACATCGTGGCCGGTGCGCTGGTCATCCTCGTGATGTGGATGATCGGCGAGCTCTCCGCGGCGAACCCCACCACCGGTGCGTTCTCCGCGCACGCGCAGAACGCGTTCGGCCCCGTGGCGGGCTACACCGTGGGCTGGCTGTACTGGGTGCAGCTCGCCGTGGTGACCGCCGCCGAGGCCAATGGCGCCGCCACAATCCTCACGGGCATCCTGCACAACACCATGGGGGACGTCACCGTTCCACCCACCTGGTTGCTGAGCCTCGTGTTCATGGCCCTGTTCACCACCATCAACATGTTCGCGGTGAGCAAGTACGGCGAGTTCGAGTTCTGGTTCGCGTTCATCAAGGTGGGTGTGATCCTCGCGTTCCTGGTGGTCGGCGTGCTCATGCTGCTCGGCGTGATCCCGGGCCACGAGGGCGGCCTCTCCAACTTCGCGGACTTCGCGCCCACGGGCGTGGCCGGTGTGGGTGCCGGTCTGCTGATCGTGATCTTCGCGTTCGGCGGCACCGAGATCGTGGCGATCGCCGCCGGTGAGACGGCCGATCCGCAGCGCAGCGTGGCCACCGCCATCCGCACGGTGGCCTGGCGGATCTGCCTGTTCTACATCGGCTCGGTGTTCATCATCGTGGCGGTGCTCAAGCCCTCCCAGGCGGATCCCCCCGAGGGCCCGTTCGCCGCGGTCCTCAACGTGGCGGGCCTTCCCGCCGCGGGCAACATCATGGCGCTGATCGCCGTGTTCGCCCTGCTCAGCGCGCTGAACGCCAACATCTATGCCGCGTCGCGCATGATGCACTCGCTCGCCCAGCGCGACTACGCCCCCGCCGCGATCAAGCGCACCGCCCGCAACAGCGTGCCGCGCCGCGCGGTGCTGCTCACGGTCTCGTTCGGGTTCGTGGCGAGCATCCTGGAGGCGCTCTTCCCCGGCAAGGTCCTGGACACCCTGCTGTCCATCGTGGGCTCCACGATCATCATCATCTGGATCTCCGTGGCGGCCTCCCAGATCACGCTGCGGCACCGGCGCGAGCGGCAGAACCCGCGGGACGAGAGCACCACGTACCGCATGCCGCTGTTCCCGTTCCTGTCCTACCTGACGGTCGCGCTGCTGGTGGTGATCGTGGTGGTCGCCCTGTTCGACCCCGCGGCCCGCACCCAGCTGCTGCTCACGGTGGCCGCCACGGCCCTGATCGCCGTGACCGGCGTGTTCGTGACCCGGCGCACCACCCAGCCCGCCGCGGTCCACGCGGACCTCGACGAGTAGGAGAGCACCCGCATGAGCACCCACTCCGCGTCTTCAGCACCCGCTTCCACGCACGACGACGCCGCGCAGCCCCCGGTTCTCACGGCTGGCCAGGCCGCGGTGGCCGGACTGCGCGAGCAGGGTGTGGACACCGTCTTCGGCATCCCCGGGGTCCAGACCTACGAGCTGTTCGAGTCCCTGCGCAGGGAACCGGGCATCAAGGTGATCGGCGCCCGCCACGAGCAGGCCTGTGCCTACATGGCACTCGGCTACGCCCAGTCCACGGGACGGCCCGGAGTGTTCAGCGTGGTTCCGGGGCCGGGCGTCCTCAACGCGAGCGCGGGGATGCTGACCTCGCTGGCCACGAGCACACCCACCGTGTGCGTGACGAGCGAGATCCCGACGGACTTCATGGGCCGGGGCATGGGCCACCTCCACGAGATGCCGGACCAGCAGGCCACGGTGTCCTCGTTCACCAAGTGGGCGACCACGGTGACGGACCCCGCGGAGGTTCCCTGCGCCGTCGCCGAGGCCTTCGACCAGGCGACGGGCGGACGGCCCGGACCGTCCGTCGTCGCCATCCCGTGGAACGTGCTCACCCGGCAGGCGCCCATGCCGCCGGTGGAGCTGGTGCCCACGCGGCCGCACGGTGCGGACGAGGACGCCGTGGCGCGCGCCGCGCAGGCACTGGCCGGTTCACGCAACCCCATGATCATGGTGGGCAGCGGCGCCCGGCACGCACGAGAGGGCATCCTGGCGCTGGCCGAGAAGCTGCAGGCGCCGGTGGTGTCCCTGCGCGGCGGCCGCGGGATCGTCCCGGACGACCACCCGCTGGGGTTCTCCAGCGCGGCGGGGTTCGAGCGCTGGGCGGACACGGACGTGCTGCTGGCCGTGGGCACCCGGCAGGAGCTCGTGTGGTTCCGCTGGCCGGACACGCCCGAGGGCCTGGTGACCGTGAACGTGGACATCGACCCGGCCCAGCAGGAACGGCTCGAACCGACCGTGGGGCTCACCGGCGACTCGCGCCTGGTGGTGGACCAGCTGCTCGCCGCCCTGCAGGACGCTCCGCAGCGGCCCTCGCGGCACGAGGAGCTGGCGGGGATCAAGGAGAAGGCGCGGCGTGAGATTGCCGAGCTGAAGCCCCACGCCGACTACCTCGCGGCCATCCGGGAGGTCCTTCCCCGGGACGGGTACTTCGTGGAGGAGGTCTCGCAGATCGGCTTCGCCTCTTACTTCGCGCTGGACGTCTACGACCCGCGGCACTTCATCACGTGCGGCTACCAGGGCAATCTGGGCTACGGCTTCCCCACCGCGCTGGGCGTGCAGGCTGCGCACCGGGACAGCGTGGTGGTCTCCGTGACCGGTGACGGCGGGTTCATGTACGGCGTGCAGGAGCTCGCCACCGCGGTGCAGTACGGGCTCAACGTGATCACCGTGGTCTTCGACAACGGCGCGTTCGGCAACGTGCAGGCGGACCAGGTGCGCATCTACGGCCACGGCTCCGGCACCGAGCTGCGCAACCCGGACTTCGTGGCGATGGCCGAGTCCTTCGGGGCACTCGGACTGCGTGCCACCACCCCGGAGGAGCTGCGCTCCGCGATGGCCGAGGCGGTCGCCGCGAAGCGCCCCACGGTCATCACGGTCCCCATGCCGCTGTCCCTCGAGCAGAGTCCGTGGCGCTTCATCATGCCGGCGAGCCGGGCGAAGGCGGCGGAGCCGGAGCGGGGCTGACGGCTGGCGAGCGGCGCCTGCGGCGTCGCCGATCATCTGAGGCACGAAATGACCACCGGGAGACGATCCCGGTGGGCATGTCGCGCCTCAGATGTTGTCAGGGGGTCGCGGGGGGATCAGCCGGGCGACGTCGTGAATCTGAGGTGTAGAGATGACTGCCGGAAGTCAGTTCTGGCGGGCAGGTCTACACCTCACGTTGTCCCGGTGAACCGGGTGGCGACGACGGCGCCCGCTCAGCCCTTCGCCACCGTCACCTTCCCGGTGGCCCGGTGCCAGGTGACCACCCACCCGTTCGAGAACTTCTGCGCCACTCCCCCGTTCACGGCGTACTCCTCCGTGGTGGGGAAGCCCCAGCCGTGCTCGTGGCCGGCCTTCTGCCACGCGGTCCCGATGCCGCCGCTGAGTTTCACCGCGTGGGTGCCCGTGCGCGGGGAGTAGATCGCCCGGACGCGCGCGGTGCCCCGGTGGAAGTCCTGGTACGCACCGTTGGCGAGGGCGCGTTCGGCGATGGCCGGGTAGCCCCACCCGCGCTCCAGGTCTGCGGCGCGGTAGGCGTTGCCGATGCCCGTGCCCCACTTCACCGGGTGCGCCCCCGTCTGCGAGCTCCAGTAGTAGGTGCAGTTCTTGGTGAAGCCCTGGTACACACCGCCGAGCAGTCCCGTGGGCTTCTCCGCCGAGGTGGGTTGCCCGTACGTCGCGGCCCCGCCCGTGGCCAGGTAGTCCGCCCGGATGGCGCCGCGCAGCAGGGCGGAGGGGGACGACGTCGTCGGGGCGGGCGGCAGCGTCGCCAGGCCCTTCGAGATCAGGCCCACGATGTCGTAGTCGTCGTGGCTGAGCCCCGGCAGCGTGGTGAGGGTGGTGCGCGTGAAACCGTCCTTGGCGTAGCGCT
Organism: Kocuria sp. HSID17590; assembly: GCF_003989485.1. Lineage (NCBI taxonomy): Bacteria > Bacillati > Actinomycetota > Actinomycetes > Micrococcales > Micrococcaceae > Kocuria > Kocuria sp. HSID17590. Next base: position 55,139 of record NZ_RBMB01000014.1, read on the forward strand.
GCCTGCCCTGGGCGGCGGTGGCGGATGCGGACCACGTGGCCGGGGTGGTGCTGCCCGCCACGTCCTTCGACCCCGCGTACCAGGTCACCGGCAAAGACCGGACGGTGGCATCCGGCGCGGTCTGCATGCCGCTGGAGCCGCCACCGCCGATGATCGTGGCGCCTCCGCCGCGGATCCAGTTCTGACGGTCCGCCAGCAGCTCGTACGTGAGGAACTCCGCCCCGCCCGAGTAGCCGGCCAACCAGGTGCGGGAGGCGTCCAGGCCATAGCTGAACGCGAGGGAGCCCTGGAGGGCGCGGAACCAGTCGCCGTTGGCGTCCGCGTCCTCCCACCAGGTCACACCGTTGCCGGATGCGTCCTTGTCCGGGGAGATGGGGACCACCAGGACCATGTTCTTCTTCCGGGCCTCCGCCGCCATCGCCTTGAGGTGCGTTCCCCCGGGGTTGTGGACCCAGGTCTCCTTGACGCTCGTGTAGTCGCCGCCCAGGTAGTACAGCACGCCCACGGCTCTGGAGCGGTCGATGCCGTCCGCGTAGACGTGGTACGTGGAGGTTTTCCCCGCGCCGGTGAAGGAGCGGTGGTAGCCGGTGGTGGGCAGCGCCGCTGCTCTGGGGGCCGTTGCCTGCGGCAGGCGGGCCGACGACGCCGCGGCACCCGCGGGTGCCGCAGTGACCTGGGCGGTGCTCGCCGCCGCGGGAGTCGTCAGGGCTGGGGAGAGCGCCGTGACGGCGCCCAGGACCAGGGCCGCCGCGGGCACGGCGAGATGACGTGAGAAATGCATGGGGGTGCTTTCTGAGGGGGGATGTGCTGCTGTGCCACGCCCGGTCAGCTCGGTTCCGGGCACGGCAGTGGCCACGCATCCGGGGGAGGAATGCCTGGCCAGTGGACGATCATGCCAGCCGGGGGCCCCGCACGCACGGAGACGCCCCGGTGAGCACCCTGAATCTGAGGAGTAGCACTGCCCTCCGGAACGGCCTTCGGGAGGGCAGCTCTACTCCTGAGAGTGTGCAGCCGAGGAGGGCACGACGGCGCGGGGTCAGGATGCTGGGGCGGCGACGCCACGGTGCCGCCGCAGTGGTGTCGCTGCGCCGTCGTCGCTGCTGGTACCTGTGCCGCTGCGGGTGCCGGTGCCGGTGCCGGTGCCAGTGCCAGTGCGGCTGCAGGTCAGCCTCGCAGGCCCGCCACGATCCGAGCGAGCTCCTCGGCCTCCGCGTCCGAGATCCTCACGTCCAGCTCCCGCGCGAGGCTGACCACCCGGTCCACCCCGAGGTCCTCGTGCAACGTCCGCTCCCCCGGCCGCCGCACGGTCACCCCGCCCTCGGTGACGGTCACGTGCCCCTGCGGGGTGTGGCGCATGACCATGAGGTGCTGGCGGAAGACGGAGTCCTCGCCGGTGGAGGTCATCAGGTGGCCCATCCGGACGTCTGCCGGGTGCACCGTGGACTCGTCCAGCACGTGCTCCATCTCCCCGTCACGGTTGAGGGAAAACAGCGGCCAGCCCTCGTCCGGGACCCGGCCCACGGAGAAGGTACGGTCCCCCTCCACGCGGCGAGCGCCGTCGTCGAGGGCAACAGGGCCCGTGATGCTGAAGCCGAAACCGGGGTCGCACAGGTACCGGGCGCCGTCGAGGTCCACGAGGACCGTCATGTGGGTGCGCGCACTCTGCAGCGAACGGACCCGGCCCAGCGCGCGGCGCACCGAGAAGCCGAGCGTCTGCAGGGCGGCGGCGAAGAGCTGCGAGTGCTCGAAGCAGTACCCGCCGCGGCGGCGCACCACGATCTGGTCGAACACGGTGGCCGGCTCCACACCCGGGTGCTCACCCAGCAGCACCTCCACGTTGCTGAACGGGAAGGTGGACACGTGCGCGCGGTGCAGGCGTTCGAGCAGCTCGAGGCTCGGCGGCGCGGGCTCCACCCCGAGCGCCGCAAGGTAGGCGGGCACGTCGACGGCGTCGATCTGCCACTCCTGGGCGGTGGTGTCTGTCATACGATTCCCCTCCCTCGTATACCCGGTTGCTCCCAAGGCCAACATCACGGTTCGATATGTCATCGTGGCACACCGGGATGCCGTGGCCTCCGCCCCGTTCCCACGACCTCCAGTAAGGTGGCCCGCATCCGTCCCCTCGCACCCAGGAGGAACGAATGTCGAAGCGAGTCGTGAACCCCGGCGCTACCGGCGAGGGTCGCCGATTGACCATCCGGTGGCTCGAAGTGCGGGGTACCCGTCCACCATTGAAGGTGGGCATGAGTGCCCAACTGCATGAATCGAAGCAGGACCCGCGTGCCTGAGAATCCCACCCCGCGCCGGGCCACCGATGGCAGGGACAACAACACTGCGACGGGCACTCCTCTGCTCGACGTGAACAGCGTGACGTGCGGATACGAACGTGCGCCGCTCGTTGAGGACGTGACGTTCCGACTCGTGCGCGGTGAGGCAATAGTTCTCACTGGACCCAATGGCGCGGGGAAGTCGACGCTGCTGCGTACTCTCGCTGCACAGCAGCGCGCGCTCTCCGGCGAGCTCAGACTCTCTGGACGTCCCATGATCGAGAACTCCCTCTTCTACCGGCAGAACGTCAGTTCGCTCTTCGACGAGGACGCCTTTCTGCCCGGTCTTACGGTTCGACAGCACCTGCAGCTCGTCGCGCGAGGACACCGAATGCCCGAACCGGACACCGCCGTGGACCAGGCGCTGGATGAGTTCGGCCTCATCGAGCGTGCTGCGGTCTCCCCGTACGAGCTGTCTTCCGGTCAGAGGCGTCGAGCCCTGCTCGCGACCACCTTTCTCCGGCCGTTCGCACTGTTGATCCTCGACGAGCCCGAGCAGCGTCTGGATGGGGAGATGCGCAGTTGGCTCACAGCACGGCTCGTGGAACACAGGGAATCCGGGGCGGGAATCCTCGTGGCCACGCACGATCAGGGGCTCGCAGACGCAGTAGGAACGTCCCGTGTGGCACTCGATGCGCACGGGGGCTGGAAGCTGCACGGTTCCTCGACCAACGACCCGCACGGTTCGGCGTGAGCAGCATCCGCACGGACAGTGTCCCGACGTCCGATAGGTCATTCGACCCCGACGACTTCGTCCGCCGAGCCGCGTCAGAAATCCGGTTGCAACGCCCTCGCTCCGAGCGGTGGACCGACATCTATCTGGTGGTCGTCATCGGCGCAGCCCTGCTCGCATGGGGATGGGGGTTTGCGAACGCCCTGCATGCCCAAGTCGTGATGCTGGTTGAAGCCGCCGCCCCTTCTGGCGCACTGCACCGCGAGGCCGCGCCCTGGCTGGGCCCGGGCGCGCCAGTAGTGGGCGCTGTGGCACTGTTCTTGGGCGTTTGGGGCCTCGTTCTGCGAACCCTTCTTGCCTTCGGTCCGCTGGGAATCGACCCTGTGCGGGCTTTCTGGGTCTGGCGCCTTCCCACCCGCCCAGCAGGGCGCTGGTCCGGTACTACGTGGGTATTTCTTTCCGGCTCGCTCCTGTGCTGCGGGGGTACTGGGGTCTGCCTGGGATTCATGTTCGTGTGGCTGGGGCAAGCCCCTTGGTGGGTGGTTCTGGCGTTGCTGGCGGTGGGATGTCTGGGAGGCGTCGCCTGTTTCTTCCTCGCCGTTCGCATGCAGGCGAGGCGCGCTGAAGTTACTCGTGCAGGCGACCTTCCCGGCTGGGAGTTGCGCCGGGCGGGGACCGCCGCGCGGCACCTGCGCAACTCCGCCCTCCTCGCTTCAGGCGCGGGAATGAGAGAAGCACTGGACGCAGCAAGAGCACGACGGCAATGTGACCGGTCCGCTGCGGGAACCATCCCGCCGTGGGTGCGTGGACCGTGCCGCGCGCTGTTGTACGCCACCTATGCCGCCGAGGACGTTCCGCGCGCCGCCCGGAGTCATCTGACGGCAGTTGCAGCAGTATTACTCGCTCTCGTCCTCTTCTCCCAGACGGTTCTGCTGGCGGCATGGGCTGCGCTCCTGGTAATCGCATTCCGTGGCCTGAGGACGGGCACCGCATATACGGGCGATGTCGCGTCCGGGAGCGCCGCCGAGCGCTTGTTTCCCCTGACACCCACCGCGAGCGCATGGATCCACCTCACGGTGCCGTGTGTGGTGAACGCGGTCATCCTGGGAACGACGTCGCTGCTCACAGCCATCGCCTGTCAGGTCCCTGCGGTGCCCCTGGCCCTGCTCGGCCTGGCATCCGGAGTAGGAGTGGGAGCTACGGGTGTCCGACGGATGCTCTCACCCCCGCCTGATCCCGCGGAACCGCCGGCGGAAACGGTGATCGGGCCCGTGCCACGGGGCCAGTTGAGTGCCGCATTCCGGGGAGTCCCTGCGGTGCTGCTGCTTTCGGCCCTCATTGCGGTCACCCTCATGAACCCCGCGCTGTGGCCAGCCACCTTCCGCATCGCCGCAGTGCTCGTCGGCATAGCCCTGCTGCTGGCACTGAGGACTGGCCGTCGGGTGTAAACCCCCAGGGGTCAGTGCCCGGGATCGACCGTCGTCTCGGTGCTCTTGCGCCGAGCCGCCATCACACCCACACCGATGGCAATCACGATGAGCACCAGGAACACCACGTTGGAGACGGCTTCCGCGATCACGCCCGTCTGCCGCAGCACCAGCACCAGCGCCCCGCACAGCACGAGTCCCGCTACGCTCAACCAGTTCCGCATTGTCGTCTCCTCGATCATCGGCGGATGATTACCATGCCCAGACCGTGTCTCAGGACACAAGACACCGCTCGATCATGCTGCAGGCGGCGTCGAGCGTGGGAGATTCTCCTGGAACGCTGTTACCGCCCGTAGAGGAGGGTGAACACTGCGAGCAGCGCAGGGACCAACCGGACACCGATCACCGAAGTACCCACGGCCAGTCCCGTCCGGCCGTCCTGCGCCGCCAGGATCCCGCCAACCATGCCGCACACGGCGGGGAGCAGGAGCACCCAAAACGGCTTGGGTGTACCTCCGCCCTGTCAGTCGGGAAGTACGAGCGTAGTCACGATCACCGCGCCGAGGCACAGCCATGGAGCAGCCCCTCTCATTCCACGCAGGGAGGGCCCCTGTTCGTCGTTCCGCCACGTCCTGCAGCACCTCGGGAGATGCGAATTGCCAGGTTGAAAGAGGACTTGTCAGCCTACTCGTGCCCTGGAGTCAGCTGCCGTGGGTGTCTCCTCGAGCGCCTTCGTCGGGAGCATCTGCGGACGTCTCCCCCTCGCCTCCTTCGGCCATCGCACCACCGCCCCCGACGTTTTTGTGAGCGGTTACTTCGGAGGCAACTGTGACGGGGTCAGCGGTCTCATCGTGGTGCTTCTTCCCGAACGGCAGCACATGGACGATACCCACGATCACGCAGCCCCAGATGACCCCGAGCACCAGCGCGAAGAACGTCTCCACGATCCACGCGAGCGCCGGACCCACGCCCGCCACGTGGTGGACGGACTCTCCGAGGTGGTGCACCCAGTCGTAGACGGGCGTGAAGCCGAGATCGTTCATGCCCGTGAGGATGATGTGCCCGCCTACCCACAGCATGGCGAAGACGCCCACCACGGAGATGACCTGCAGCACCGCAGGCATGGCCTTGACCAGTCCGCGGCCGAACTTCTGAGCCCCCTCGGAGTCCTTCTTCGCGAGCGCCAGCCCGATGTCGTCCATCTTCACGATCACCGCCACCACCCCGTAGACGAGGATCGTGATGAAGATGGCCACCGCAACGAGGATCAGGGTGCGGGAGAGCAGCGGCTCGTGAGAGACCTCGTTCAGGGAGATGACCATGATCTCCGAGCTGAGGATGAGGTCCGTGCGGACGGCGCCGGAGACGATCTTCTTCTCGGCGTCCGGGCCGCGGTCCGCCGCCGGCTCTTCCTCTGCGTGCTTGTTGGGGGAGAAGCGCTCGATGACCTTCTCTGCGCCCTCAAAGCAGAGATATGTCCCGCCGAGCATGAGCAGCGGCGTGAGCAGCCACGGCGCGAACTGGCTCAGCAGCAGGGCCACGGGCAGGATGACGAGCAGCTTGTTGCGCAGCGAGCCGATCGTGATCTTCTTGATGATCGGCAGCTCGCGTTTGGGGCTCACGCCCTCCACGAACCGGGGTGCCACGGCGGTGTCGTCGACGACGACGCCCGCGGCCTTCGCGCTCGCCCGCCCGGTGGCACCGGCGACGTCGTCCAGGCTCGCCGCCGTCAGCTTCGCCAGTGCCGCGATGTCGTCCAGCAGTGCGGCCAGTCCAGCGGCCATCCGCTTCCCTCTTCCAGGTCGTCCACCAAGGATGTGTTCGGGACAAGACTAGAGGGTGCAGAGGACGATCAGTGGCTCGCGGTGGTGGTTCCCAGGGCGCGCGGCCGAGGACTGCCCCGTTCGTCCGGCTCCCCGCTCACTCCCTGGCCACCTCCAGCACCGCCACCAGGAAGTCCCCGCCCTCGCGCCACGGGCGCCTCCGCGCGAATTTGCTTTGGCGATCAGTATGGTGGGTTTAATTTTGCAGAGACCCCGCCCCGGTGCTCCAAGCCCGCGGTCCCGGTGAAACAAACTTACCCAACAGCCCCACGGAGGCCCCCATGGATTTCACCGAACGTCTGTCGGCTCTGGCCAACAAGGTCGCGCAGCAAAAGGCGTCCCTGGAAACGGAGGAAGCGACCAAGAACGCCTTCGTCATGCCCTTCATCTCCACGATCCTCGGCTACGACGTCTTCGATCCGTCCGAGGTGGTTCCTGAGTTCACCGCTGACGTGGGGGTGAAGAAGGGCGAGAAGATTGACTATGCGATCGTCCAGGACGGGCAGATCCAGATGCTCATCGAGTGCAAGCACGTAGGTGCCCCCCCCTCTCCCTGGAGCACGCCTCCCAGCTGTACCGGTACTTCGCGGTGACAAACGCCCGCATCGCGATCCTCACCAACGGAGCGAAGTACCACTTCTACACGGATCTCGACGCTCCCAACCGCATGGACGCGAAGCCGTTCCTGGTGCTTGATCTGCTCGACATCGACACCACTGTGATTCCGGAGCTGCAGAAACTCAGCAAGACCGAGTTCGACCTCGACTCCATCATCAGTGCGGCCGGCGAATTGAAGTACGTGGGGGAGATCAAACGCGCAATCGCCGCGGAGTTCCGGGACCCCTCCGTCGACTGGATCAGGTTCTTCACGAACCGGGTCTACGAAGGCTCGTTCACCCAGAAGACCCGCGACCAGTTCACCCCGTTGGTCGTCAAGGCCTCGCAGCAGTTCCTCAACGAGCAGGTCAACAACCGCCTGACAACCGCTCTCGGCGCCAGCTCCGTCGCGCCGGTGCTCCCACAGGAAGACGGCGCGGCGGTGGAACTCACCAGTCGGCCTGAGGCGGAGAAGGACCTGCAGGAGAGCGAGGACGGGATCATCACGACCGCCGAGGAACTCACGGCGTTCAACATCGTGCGAGCGATCGTGTGCAACCAGGTCGACATCTCTCGCGTCTCGTACCGGGATGCCAAGAGCTACTGCGCCATCCTCCTGGATGACAACAACCGCAAGACGATCGCTCGGCTCCACTTCAACCGCAGCCAGAAATACGTCGGCATCCTCGATGAGAACAAGGCCGAGACCCGCCACGCAGTGGATGCTCCTGAGCAGATCTACGAACTCAGCGAGACCCTCCGTACCACGGTGGAGCGTCTCCTGTCCTGATACTCGCATGGAAGCGTTCCCTCGCCGCAGAGCACGGGGAGGGAACGCGTTCTTTCATACTGTTCTGGCCACCCCCAGCACCGCCACCAGGAAGTCCCCGCCCTCGCGCCACGGGCGCAGGTCCCAGCTGCTCAGGGTGACCTCGGGTGCGAGACCGGCCGCGGCGGCGTCGTCGATGAACTCTGGAACCGGGTAGCCGCGGCCCGTCCCGAAGCCCACGACGGCGCGACCCTCCGGTGCCAGGTGCGCCCGGAAGCCGCGCAGCACGTCCCGGCGGGTGCTCTCGGCGAGGAACGTGACCACGTTGCCCGCGCACACGATCGCGTCGAAGGGCGCACCGAGGTCGAGGTCCGGGAGGGTTGCCAGGTCGGCCACCTCGTAGCGCGGACCGGGGTGGTCCCGCTTCGCTGCGGCGATCAGGGCGGGGTCCACGTCCACGCCGGTGACGTGGTGCCCCACCCCATGCAGGTACCCGGCGAGCCTGCCCGGGCCGCAGCCGGCGTCCAGGACGCGGGCGCCGCGCGGCAGCATCGCGTCCACCAGCCGAGCCTCCCCCACGATGTCCTGCCCCTCAGCGGCCATCGTCCGGAACCGCTCCACGTACCACTGCGAGTGCCCGGGGTTGCGCTCCACCTGTGCCATCCACTTGCTCTGTTCCACCATGGCTCCAGGCTATGATCGCCCCGGGGACGTGGGGAGGGCTGGGATCACACCCTACGGTGGAAACTCCGTCCACCGGGCCGCTCCCCTGCGACGGCGTGGGATGATCGTCCCCTCACATGCGACGGAGCTCCCCGAACCACACCGCCCCAGCGGACGGCGCGCCCCAGAATCCGCGCGCACGCACCCCTTCGAAGGAGCCCCCATGACCGTCCTGCTCGCCGCGCTGGCCGCGGTCCTCGTGGGCACGGTGCTGCAGCGCGTCTCCGGCACGGGGGTGGGGCTAGTGGTGGCCCCGGTGCTGTCCCTGCTCATGGGTCCGGGCGCCGGCGTGCTCGCCACCAACGCCGCGACCACGTGCTCCGGGTTCCTCATCACGCTCTCGGTGCGCCGGCTCGTGGAGTGGCGCCATGCGGCGGTGCTGGTGACCTCCGCACTGCCAGGCATCGTGGCGGGCGCACTCGTGGTGCGCTGGGTGCCGAGCGCCTGGCTGCAGGTCGCGGTGGGCGCCGTGGTGCTCGCGGCGCTGACCATCACCCACTTCTCCCCCGCCACCCCGCGTGCCTCCCGCCGGGCCGCGGTGGTCCCGGCCGGTCTGATCGGCGGGTTCTTCAACTCCACCGCGGGTGTCGCCGCGCCCGCCATGGTCGTCTACTCGCGCGTGACGCGCTGGGACCAGGTGCGCTTTGCGGCCACCATGCAGCCCGTGTTCATGAGCATGGGCATCCTCTCCACCGTGTCCAAGCTCGCCGCCGGGGTGCACTTCACGCTGCCTGTCCCAGCCCTCGCCGCCCTCGCGGCGCTGGTGGCCACCGTCCTCGCGGGCATCGTCGCCGGGACCTGGCTCGCCCAGCACCTTTCGAAGGCGACGGCTCAGAAACTGGCGATGGCGCTCGCCGCCGCCGGCGGCGTCGTCGTCCTGGTCCGTGGGGCGGCCACCCTGCTCCTCGGCTGAAGCGCCCGTCGCGCCGCGGATGCGCGTCATGACGCGCACGTCTCCCACGCGCGATCCTGCCACAGGCAAGGCGTTTCTGTGAAAAACCTGGGTACGATGGCCATTCTTCCCACCGGGCCCCGGAACGGCCCACGACCACCCGAGAGTTGGACCGGATGCCCCCTGACGCCCCCAGCCCGCAGACCACTGTCGCGGACACCGCCGCTGCCAGGACCATGTCGCCGCTCACGCGGTGGATGGCCGCTCCGTCGCCCGCCCCGCGCCTTCCCGAGGACGAGGTCCAGCGGCGCTATCCCCGGCTGCGACTGCAAGTGTTCATCGGGATCTTCCTGGGCTACGCGGGCTTCTACCTGATCCGCAACAACATTTCGCTCATCGCACCGCTGCTGCTGGAGCAGGGCACCATCAACACGGTGGGCATCGGCATCATCGGCAACGCCGTGCTGCTGGCCTATGGGTTCTCCAAGTTCTTCTCCGCAACCATCTCGGACCGTTCCAACGCCCGGTACTTCCTGCCGATTGGCCTGGCGCTGTCCGCGGTGGCCAACCTGGTGGTGGCGTTCGTCCCCGCCGTCTCCGCCTCGGTGGCCCTGTTCGCCACGGTGATGTTCCTCAACGGCTGGGTGCAGGGCATGGGGTGGCCCCCATGCGGGCGCGTGCTCGTGCACTGGTTCTCCACGAAAGAGCGCGGGTGGAAGACGGCCATCTGGAACACTGCGCACAACGTGGGCGGCATGGGCGTGGGCGCGCTGGCGGCCCTGGGCCTCGCCATTACCGGCGGCTCCTGGCAGTCCGCCTTCTGGGTCCCCGCGGTCGGCGCCCTGGTAGTGGCCGTGCTCGCGTTCGTCATGGTCCGGGACCGCCCCGAGGCCGTGGGCCTTCCCCCCATCGAGGAGTACCGCGACGACCCCGCCAAGGTGGAGGCGGACGCGAGCGAGCTGGAGGGCTCCTCCTACTGGGGCATCGTCGTCAAGCACGTGCTGCTCAACCCCACCATGGTGTTCCTGGCACTGGCAAATGTGTTCATCTACTCGCTGCGCTACGGCGTGCTGAGCTGGGCGCCCACCTACCTGGCCGAGCACCACGGCATGTCCCTGGCGCAGGGCATCGCGGGCTTCTCCCTGTTCGAACTCGCCGGCATCTTCGGCACGCTGGCCTGCGGCTGGGTCTCGGACAAGGTCTTCCGCGGCAACCGCAGCTGGACGGGCATCACCTTCATGGTGGGCGTGGGCGTGTTCCTGGTGGCCTACTGGCTCACCCCGGTGGGCACCCCGTACTGGCTGCTCATGGTGTTCCTGTTCTTCATCGGCGCCTTCATCTACGGTCCGGTCATGATCATCGGTCTGCAGGCCCTGGACATGTCCGCGCGCCACGTGGCCGGCACTGCGGCCGGGTTCACCGGGCTGTTCGGCTACGTCTTCGGCGCCACCCTGGCCTCCACGGGCGTGGGCTGGGTCGTGCACGAGTTCGGGTGGGGCGCCACCTACGGGCTGCTCACCCTCTCGGTGGTCCTCACGGTGGTGCTGCTGCTGTTCGTGCTGCCCCGGGAGCGCCAGCTCATGGCCCACCACCGCTCCCTGAGCGGCTCGGACGCCCAGGACACCCGCTCCTGAGCCTGCCCGGGGTCGGACGGCGCGCGGCCCGTCGCGCCGTCCGGCCCCGCCCACGCACCATCCCTCACCGCACCGCGGACGACGCCGCCCGGTCCGGTTCCGCACGCCGCGTCCGGGACCCCGGCCACCTCAGGATCAATGGGCATGACAGCACCGAGCGCCCCGCGCCCCGCATTCACCGCACTTGTGCGTGCCGAGGACCCCGCACGGCACTGCTCCTGGCACGCCCGGGACACCGTGGCGGTGCTGGCCGTCCCCGCCATCTTCGCCGCGGGGTGGCTGGGCTCCGCCCTGGGGTCCTCCACCGTCCCTGGGCCCCACGGTCACGGCGCTCATTGAGGACTTCACGTTCCGCCACGCTCTGCTGCTGCGGCTGCCCGTGTGGGGCAGGGCTGAGCCGCCCGCCCTGAGCGGCTCCGGCACGGCCGGCCCGGTGACGCCGCCGACCCAGGTTCCGGGCCACGCCCGCGCGGAGGCCCCACGGTCGACGACGCCGCACGCCCCCGTGACCCGCGCAGGGTCCGGGAGCGTGCGGCGTCGTTGCGTCGGGGTCAGGGGCGGGCGGCGTCGTTCGCCTCGAGCAGGTCGAGGTCGCGCACCTCGTGGCGGCGGCCGTAGGCCATGATCCCCAGGCACAGTGCGGCGATCACCGCGCCCGAGACGAACAGCCACGGGTAGCTGGTGAACTCGGAGACCAGGGCGAGCACCATGGGCACGAAGAAGCCGATGTAGGTCAGGGAGTAGAACACGGCGGTGAGCCCGGCGAGGTCGTCCGGGCGGGCGATCCGCTGGACCTCCTGCAGCCCGGACACCAGCACCAGCCCGTAGCCGCAGCCCAGCACCGCGGAGGCCAGCAGCACGAGGGCCAGGTTCAGGGTGGCCGAGGCCAGCACCGCGGCGAGCATTCCCAGGATCACCGCACCCATCCCCACGGCGAGGGAGCGGATGGAGCCGTCCCTATCAAGGCGCTTGCCCAGGGGCTGGATGAAGAACCCGAAGCCCAGCCCCACCAGGCACATCAGCCCGGAGAAGGCGATGCCGTACCGGGGGCCCACCACGTCTGCCATGAGTGCGGGCAGGATCGCGTACGCGGAGGCCGCGCAGCCGAAGACCCACGGCGCGGAGGGCGCCACCACGAACCAGAAGCGGTGCTGCCGTGTGGCGGGGATCTTCAGGTCCGCCAGCAGCGGGCCGTGGGGGGCGGTGGCGTGGCGGGTCTCGGGAGCCCCGGCCACCAGGAACACGGCGGGCAGACAGATGAGCAGGTTGATCATGTACGGCAGAACGGTCTGCAGGGGCGCGAACTGCGCGAGGGCCGCGGCCACCGCGGCCCCCAGGGCGAACCCGGCGGTCAGGGACAGCGAGGCCCGGCGGGCACCGGAGACCCGCTCCGGGTGCTCCTCGTAGGGCTTCTCCGACAGCTCCTTGATCCAGGAGGTCCCCACCGCCATGCCCAGGCCCAGGGCCAGGCCGGAGAAGACCCGGCCCACGAACAGCACGAACAGGCTCTCGGCGCCCACGGCCAGCAGGATGCTGCCCACCATGGCCAGCACCGGGGCGGGGATCATCAGGGTGCGGCGCCCGTGCCGGTCAGACAGTGGCCCGCCGATCAGCAGCGCGGGCACGATGCCCAGCACGTATGCCGCCAGCAGCATGTCCACGGCCACCTGCTGGTAGCCCTCCACCGTGCGGTACATGACCAGCAGCGGCGTGAACTCGTTGCCTCCCCACGCCACCGCCAGCAGCGCGGAGCTGACCCTCATCCAGGGCTTCGTTCTCATGCCGTCATTCCCTCGTCGTCGCCCTCGGCAGGTTCACCCGGGGCCAGTAGCCCCGGGCCCGCTCGTTCTGTGTGCATGCTAGGGCAGGGTGCGGTAGGTCACAAAACTCGTCGGTAACCTGGCGTTGCCCGGGCTCAGTGCTCCATCCGGTAGAGCTGCCGGGCGCGGACCCGCGCCTCGTGGTGCACCGCGGCCTCCGGGCGCACGAGCGGGTAGGAGGCGAAACCGAGCACGGCGGCCACGCAGTGCCCGATGGAGGACCAGTCGAGGTCCAGCAGCAGGCCCGCCGCGAGCAGCCCGACCAGCCCCCCGGCCCACAGCAGCCGACGGCGCAGCGGGCCCCGGTAGGTGGCCAGCGCGGCGAGCGCGCAGAACCCGTAGCTCGCACCCACGTCGATCAGCACGGGGGACGGCACGGGCAGCTCCGCGGTGCGGAACAGCCACACCTGCAGGTAGGCGACCGCCACGGTGGCACCGACGTGGCCCAGGACGAAGCCGGCCAGGACGCGCTGCTACCCGAAGCGGCGCTCCATGGGTGCGACCACCAGGCTGAAACCCACCCACCAGATCAGCAGCTCCGCGGGGGACACGTACATGGCGCTGCGCACCAGCACAGTCACGTGGTTGGTGCTGAGCTCGTGCAGGTTGGTGGACTGCTCCGCAAGGAACGCCTTGCGCAGGGGTTCCGAGGTGTTGGCCAGCAGCCACGTGGTGAACGGGAGCAGCACCAGGTACAGGTACGTGAGGGGCGCGTGGCGCACCCTGTCCTTGAGGGGCTCCCCCCGGCGCAGCCACCACGCGCTGATGCGGCGGAAACCGGGCCACGAGTGGTCCACGGCGTAGAGGAACCCCACCGCCAGCAGCACGATCGCGAGAGTGATCACTGGGCAAGTATGCGCTCGTGGTGCGCGCCCCGGCACCGGAGTGCCCCGCCCGGGACACCGCGCCTCCCGCGGCGCGGCCAGGACGGTGGGCCGTCGGGGAGCGGAGGGCGTGCACGGGACGGCCCGGCGGCGCGGTCGCCCCGTCCCGTTCGGACACGCCCGTCTCGCACGGAGGCCCCCCGGCGTGGCAGGGTTACCGGGTGACCTCGTGGTCACGCACCGTCTGAGAGGAACACCGTGAACGACGACGACGTCCGCACCGGCCCCGCGCCCCGGGACCCTGCCGCACAGGGTCCGGCCGCACACCCGGCACCCACCACGGGGGCCGGGGCATGAGCCCGGCGCGCGAGCCGCTGCCGCCGCTCGTGGTGGTCATGGGGGTCTCCGGTTCCGGCAAGACCACCATCGGCACGCTCGTGGCGCACGAGCTGGGGGTCCAGTTCATCGACGGGGACAGCCTGCACCCCCTGGAGAACGTCCAGAAGATGGCCGCGGGCACCCCGCTGGACGACGACGACCGCTGGCCGTGGCTCGAGATCGTGGGGCGCACCCTGCACGAGCACGGCGAGCGCCGCGAGGGCCTCGTGGTGGCCTGCTCCGCGCTCAAGCGCGCCTACCGCGAGCGCATCCGCTCCCAGGCCCCGTCCGCACTGTTCTTGCACCTGGACGGCACCCTGGAGGTGCTGACCCGCCGCATCGAGGGGCGCAGCGGGCACTTCATGCCGGCCGCGCTGCTGGAGTCCCAGATCGAGACGCTGGAGCCGCTCGCCCAGGAGGAGGGCGGGTACGTGCTCAACATCGACCAGCCCGTCGCGGACATGGTGGACGACGCCGTCACCCGCCTCCGCGCGCTCGTGGCCGCGCAGTCCTGAGCACTCGGGCCTGAGCACCCTGCCCTGGACACAGGGGCCCGGCCGGATCGTCCTGGCCGGGCCCTCCCTGTGTGATGCCGCGGACCAGCGCCGCGGGGCCAGCCGGGCAGTCCGGCTCGGTGGCGAGGCGCGAGCCGCCGCCCGACCGGGGCGCGGCGGGGTCACCCGGGCCCGGCGGCGTCGTCCCCCTGCCGGCACCGCCCGCGCGACCGCTCAGTCGCGCCGCAGCAGCACTGCGGCCTCGTAGTGGCCGGTGTGGGGGAACATGTCCAGCAGCCTGGCCTCCACGGGCCGCAGGGACGGCATCCGCCGCAGGTCCCTCGCCAGGGTCTTCGCGTTGCAGGACGAGTAGACGGCGTGGCCCACGGCGGACCCTTCCAACCACGCGCACAGGGAGGCGTCCAGACCGCGGCGCGGCGGGTTCACGATCGCGAGCTCCGGGGTGCCGGGCAGGTCCGCGGGTGTCGCGGCGGCGTCGTCGGCAAGGAAGCGAACGGAGCCGGGGCCGGCCTCCGGCAGTCCCATGGCGCGGGCTGTGTCCCGGGCGGAGGCCACGGCCTCCGGGGAGATCTCGGTGCCCACCACCTCGCGGGCGGGGTCCGCCACGTGCAGGGCGAATCCGCCCACCCCGCAGTAGAGGTCCCACACGCTCACGGGATCCGCGGCGCTGACCCACTCGGCCACCTGGGCGTAGAGCCGCTCCGTGACCGCGGTGTTGGTCTGGAAGAAGGAGCGCGGGCGCACCCGCAGGCCGATCCCGTTGACCGTCATGACCAGTTCGGACCGCTCGGTCAGCAGGATCTCCTCGGGTCCCTCGATCACGGCCTTGTGCTCCGGCTGCAGGTTCACGGAGACGACGTCCGCCGCGGGCACGAGCTCGTGCAGCAGGTCCATGTTCTCGCGGATCTTGGGCAGCTGGCGGGTGCTGCGCAGCATGAAGCGCACCATGAGCCGCCCCTCGGGGCTGCCGGTGACCACCACGTGCTTGAGCTCGCCGCGCCGCTTGGCGACGTCGTAGGGCAGCAGCCGCACCCGCGAGATGAACTCCCCGAGCGCGTGCAGGGCGCGGGTGACCGGTGCGGGGTACAGCGGGCAGTCCCGAAGGTCCGTGCCGCGGGTGCCGTCCAGGATTCCGAGGGTGGGCGCGCCCACCTCCCCCGCGACGACCATCTTGGCCTTGTTGCGGAACCCCGCCTCCGCGGACGCCACCGGCGCCAGCCAGCGTGGGCTCCCGAGCGGGTCCACCAGCCCCCGGACCAGCTCCTGCTTGCGCTCCAGCTGCCGCCCGTAGGCCACCTCGATCGCGGTGCACGAGTGGCACAGGTCCCGGTTGTAGTATCCGCACTCCATCCGCCCGAGTGTACGGCGCAGGGCCGGTGGGACCGGGACGCCGCCCGCGCCTGGCATTCGCCCCGGGATCGTGGCACGGTGACATGGACCTCCGCCCCCCTCTCCCAGCACAGGACAATCACCATGAGCACCCCGCGCCCCACCCCCGCCGTGATGCGCGGCCGCACGGACCCCGCCCGCAGCGTGCGCCCGGTGGACTATACGTCGTGGCGCCCGTCCCCCGCCGCTGCCGGTGAGCAAGGCGCGGGCGGTGCGGAGCCGGCGTCGTCGTCCAGCGGTGGGCAGGTCCCCGGTGGCGCGCACAGACCATCCCCGCCCGCGGGTGGGCCCCGGCCGAAGGGTGCGCGCACGACGCCGCCCGCATCCTCCGGTGGGCAGCCCCCGGCTGACCGCAGGGCGCCGGGTGGAACCCCGAAACCGGGGCCGGGCCCACGGTCCGTGCCTTCTGCGGGCGCCGACCGGACGGAGACCGCAGGAAACGCGGACGGGACGACGACCCCGCAGCTCACCGTGGACCCGCAGCTTGCCCGGTTCGTGGAACGGCTGCGGGCGGGGATGGCCCCGGAGACCGGCACACCCGAGAACGCGTTCTACACCGTGGACTCGGCCGCCACGGAACCGTCCGCACTGGACGTCCCCGCCGAGGGGGTCCACGCGCAGGGAGTCTGGGACGTCAGCGAGCAGGCGCTGCGGGCTGTGGTGGCCCAGCCCGAGGACACGTGGACCGCGGACCTGGGACGCACCGACTACTACGTGCGCGGGCAGCTGTGCGTGCAGGTGATGCGCGCGGAGCACCGCGTGGTGGGGATCTACCGCAGCGGCTGGGCGATCGCCCGGCGCCCGGACGAGACCTGGGCGGATACCGCCGACTCCCTCGAACGCACCGGCGCGAAGCCGGGCGGCGGGGGCACCCGCTACCCCACGAACCGTCGGGAGCTGCTCGAGCGGCTGCGCGGCGCGGGCTTCGAGGTCACCACTTCCGGGCCCACCCACGGGAAGATCACCCACCCGGACGCCCCCGGCCGGTTCCTGCCGTTCTCCTCCACGCCCTCGTCCCAGCGCTACGGCCGCCACGTGGTCACCGCGGTCAAGCGCGTCTTCGGGATCGACGTGCGGTGAGACGGGAAGGGCCCGGAGGAACGTCGTGCTCCTCCGGGCCCTTCGAGGTCGCCGCTCTCCGCCCGGGGTGGGGCAGCGCGGCCGTGTCGTGGATCAGATGGTGGATGCCGACTCCTCCTATCGACGGCCCCGGCGATCGTCACGGAACGGATGCCCTCGCCGCCCCGTGTTCGACGCCAGCAACGGGCCGATCAGCGCCCACTGCGCATCTGCCAGACGACGAGTTGGAGAAGCAACAGCAGCAGCCACACGCCCACAATCGCGCGTCAATCAGCAAACTCATGGGAGACACCCCAGGTGACTGCCGCACACACGAGGGGCGGTCACTCGGCGATGCCACCCGCCGGCTCGGGCACGAGAACGGGATCCGTGGAAGGGCTCCCCGGGAGGTACCCGAAGGCGGGGTCCGAGGGCACCCTGTGCGGGTGCACACCAAAGTGGGGGCGAGGACAGGGCGGCCCCGGCTCGCCCCCGGCCGCTAGGATGAGGACAGAAATGTGCTGTCGGGAGCGAGTTTTCACGGCCCCGGGGGAGATCGGTGAGGGGTCACCGACGGCGGGGTCTCGACGCACCACGATCACGGGGGAGAAACCATTGTTGACGCTTTCAGGTCTCGGCCGCGCCCTGCGGCCCGTGCACGGCTCGGGGACGGACGGGGCAGCCGTCGTCGAGACACCCGTGAGCCACGGCTGGATCCCCGCGGGGGACCGTCTGCTCGCGGTCGACGTCCACGAGCCCGCCGCGCCGGCGCGTGGCGCGAGCATCGTGCTAGCCGCCCCTCCCGGGCGTGAGCGCGTCACGCTGACCCGCACGGTCCTGCACACCGCGCGCGCCCTGGCCGCGGACGGCTGGTGCGTGGTGCGCTTCGACTGGTCCGGTACCGGGCAGAGCCCCGCCTCCAAGGACGTGACGGACGCACAGCACTGGTCCGAGGACCTGACCGCGGTGCGCGACTGGGCGGGCCAGGGCCAACCGGTCCACGGTGTGGGCATCGGCGTGGCCGGCGCCTACCTGGCGGCGGACGATGACGAGGGCTGGGCGCAGCGCGTGGTGATGGCGCCGGTGTCCGGCAAGCAGTGGCTGCGCCACCAGAGCGCGCTGCGCCGCATGGCCGGGCAGAGCCTGCCCCCGCGCGTTGCGGGGGGCACCGAGCTACTCGACCTGCACCTCACGGCGGAGGGAGCCGCGGCCGTCAAGACCGTCCCCGCTCCCGCGGCGGACCCGGCGCGGGGCATCAGCATCCTGGGCGAGGAGGAGACCGGCCCCCTCCCGCTCAACGTCCACCCGCGGGTGGCCACCGTGCCGCCCGGCGTGACGGGCGCCGTCGTCGCTGCCCTGTCCGAGCACGCACCCGCCCACAACGAGGGCACCACTGCGCCGGAGCCCGCGCAGCAGGCCACCGTGGAGATCGGCGGCACCACCGTGCGGCTGCGGCGGATCGAGGTGGGCGCGGACCGCCGCCCGGGAATCGTCACCGAGCCGCTGGAGCGCGCCGCGGACGCCCCCGGGCTCGGCCTGGTCTCCCCCGGCTCGGACGCCATGGAGGCGGCGGGCGGGCTGTGGCTGGACACCGCGCTGCTGGCGTCCTCCCACGGAGCCGTGTGCGTGCTCGCAGAGCGCACGGACACCGGAGAGCTGGTCCGCTCGGACCGCACCCGCAACTCGAACCCCTACGACCGCCGCACGGTGGCCGAGTGCCGGGAGCTCATCCTGCTCGTGGCCTCCCTCACGGACGGACCGGTGACCGCCGCCGGGATCTGCCTGGGGGCGTGGGGCCTGATGGCCGCCGCGCACGAGCTTCCCGCGCAGGTCAGCGCCCGCACCACCCTGCACGTGATCAACAACGTGGCGTGGCAGCGTCAGCCGTGGCGCTACTGGCGCCAGGGCCTCACGGAGGGTCCGCTGGCCCCGCGCGTGCCGGGCGAGGACCCCACCGCGGCCGCCCCCCCTGCCTCGCCCTCGACCGACGACGACGCCGCCGCACCGGGCGCCTCGACGCTCGGCTCCCTGCGCCGGACCCTGACCACCCAGGTGGGCAACGTGGCCCGCACGGTGGTCCGCGGCACCCGCGCGAAGGCGCACGCGGCGTCCCCGCGCGTGAACTCCCTCGCGGCGACCCTCGGGATCATCGACGTCCCGCGGCCCGAGCTGCGCCGCCTGGACCGGGTCCCGGGTCTCACGGTGAACGCGGTCTTCGGCGCGCTGGACGCCGAGTTCTGCGGTGTCGAGCCCGGGCGGATCGGCCCGCGCTCCGCCGTGCTGGTGGTGGACTCGCTGGACCACTCGATGTTCTCCACCGCGGCCCGCCGCGCCATGGCGGAGTTCACCGTGGAGCATCTGACGGCGTCCGCCGGCGTCTTGCGCTGAGAGCGGCGCTCCCGGGCACGGTCCAGGTTCCTGCGGCAGGGCTTTCCGCCGACCGCGGGAACCGGGACCGTCTCAGTTCTCGCTGACGGCCACCGGGTCAGCGCCGAGCGTGCGCACGCGGGTCGCCGCGCGAACGGCCCCGGTGACCTCGCCGCTCACGGGCAGCACCACGGTCTCGCCGGGGAGCACGTGCACGTAGCCGTCCTCGGCCACCGGGTCCGGCTCTCCCCAGGCGTCCGCCGCCACCGCGGTCGTCCCGGTGTCGAGTCTGTCCACGGTTGGCTGGTCCGTGCGTGCACCCGTCCCTGCGGTATCCAGGCCTGCGGCCGTCCCCGTGGCGCCTGCTCCTCCCGCCCGAACCGGTAGGTCCAGGGCCACGAAGCGGGCGAGCCCCTCGGCCGTCACGACCACACCCCATTCGTCAGGCCCCGTGCGCACCCACCGTGCGCTCAGTCCGGGGTCCGCGGCGTCGTTGCGGCGCGGCCCACCGCTGAGGTGCGCGTCCCGGGCCAGCACGCGGCCGCGGGCGTCCAGGAGAACGGCGGACACGGCGTCGTACTCCCGGTCCCCGAAGCCGTAGGCGTTGTCGAGGTCCCGGAAGGTGCCGTCCGCGAGGTCCGCGCGCACCACCGTCTCCCCGTGGGCGGGGACCATGACGGGGACGTCGACGGCGGGCTGGCTGCCCCCGCGCACGGTCGCCACGGTGAGCCGCAGGGTTGCCTCCAACGCCTCCGGCCGGTCGTTCCACACGTGCACGGGCAGCCCGTCCCCGCCCGCCGGTACAAACGAGACGGCCACCGGCGCGCAGGCGCGGCGCATGCCGTACCACGCGGCCGTCGGGCGACCGGTGACGTCCAGGACACCCCATCCAGCGCCCGGTGCCGTGGACGTCGCCGAGAGCACGAGCGCTCCCCGGCACGCCGAGTCCGCCGCGCGCCACTGCGCGAAGGTCCGCTGGACAACGTGGGCCAGCGTGGCCCGTTCGAGCTCCAGCCGCCGTGCGTGGCCGCCGATCGAGTCCTCCGGCACCGGGCGCGCGGGAACGGCGAGACCGGCGTCCGGATCGCTGTCCCGGTCCAGGAACAGGCGGTGCACGTAGGTGTTCGTGGTGTCCGCGAAGGTCCAGGCGGCACCGGGGTCCCGGGCGAGGCCGGCACGCCACGCGGCCGCCGTCTCGTCGCCGTCGAGCGGGGCGTCCGTGCCGAACTGGGCCCGCACCACCGGCGGTTCGGGCGGCACCGCGAACGCGAGCGACTCGGCGGCGAAGCGCACACCGCGCGTCACCGCGTCCTCGAGCGGACGCCCGTAGGCGCCCACCCCGAAGTAGTGGCACACGCCGTCCGCGGCGTCCACGGGAGAGCCCTGCGGCACAGCAACGGCCGACGACGTCGCCCGCTCACC